>JBBIIL010000015.1:0-46819 GCA_037446495.1 Chloroflexota bacterium
CGGCGGGGGCGCGGCGGGGGCGCGGCGGGGGCGCGGCGGGGGCGCGGCGGGGGCGCGGGACAAGGCCGGCACACAAGCCATGCCCGGCCCGGGGTCGGACGCTCAGCACGAGAACGCCGCGCTGCACGCTGCGCGGAACACCGGCATTATTGCGTCACCTTTGGGGCATTGGCACGCGCCCCGCGGAGGGGACGACATGAGTACCCAGCCGCTCGTGCTCGTCGCGGACGACGAGCCGCGGATCACCAAGCTGGTCTCGATCGCGCTGACGGGCGAGGGGTTCCGGGTGATCAACGCTGCCGGCGGCGAGGAGGCGCTGGTGCGCGCCGAGGAGATCCGCCCCGACATCGTCCTGCTCGACATCGTGATGCCCGACCTCGACGGCATCGAGGTGATGCGCCGCCTGCGCGAGCGCCGCCCCGTGCCGGTGATCCTCCTCACGGCGAAGGGATCAGCCACGGACAAGGCCAAGGGCCTCGACCTTGGCGCGGACGACTACATCGCGAAGCCGTTCCACCCAGATGAGCTCGCCGCGCGCGTCCGCGCGGTCATCCGCCGCGCCACGGGCCTGCAGCCGGGAGCGGGCGTGATCCGATTCGACGACGTGGAGATCGACCTGGAGCGCAGGATGGTGACCCGAGCCGGCGAGCTCGTTGCGCTCTCGCGGACTGAGTGGCTGCTGCTCCAGCACCTCGCGACCAACGCCGGCAAGGTGGTACTCCACACCGAGCTCTTGACCAAGGTCTGGGGCCCCGAGTACCGGGACGATCTTCAGTACCTGCGCGTGTGGGTGTCGCGCGTGCGTCGCAAACTCGGCGCCAAGCCGGGCGAGGCGGGTCGAATCCGCACGTTCCAGGGGATTGGCTACCTGCTCGACACCGAACCTGCGATGGAGGCGCCCGGCGGGGACGGGACGCCGACGGCGACCCCCGCATCGGCCTGGACTGACCGGCGCTGACCCACGCGGTGGCGGAGGCGACGGCCATCGCGACAGGGGGTACGGTAGTCACATGATGCGGTACGGCCCAGGCGTCGCACTCGTCGTCGTCGACATGCAGAACGACTTCGCGGATCCGCACGGCTCGCTCACCGTGGCGGGCGCGGCGGCCATTGTGCCGGTGGTCAACGCGCAGATCGCGCTGGCGAGGGCCAGTCGGGCGCTGGTCGTCTTCTCGCAGGACTGGCACCCCAGTCACACGCCGCACTTCGCGCGCGACGGAGGCGCCTGGCCGGTCCACTGCGTGGCCGACACGTGGGGCTCGGAGTTCTGCCCCGAGCTCGACTGCCCACCCGGCTCACCGCTCATCCGCAAGGGCACCAACGGCGAGGACGGCTACTCCGCCTTCACCATGCGAGACCCGGACACGGGTGCCACCGTCCCGACGCCGCTCGAGACCCTCCTCGATGAGGCGGGCGTGGACACCGTGGTGGTCGTGGGCCTGGCCACCGACTACTGCGTCAAGGCGACCGCCCTCGACGCAGTCCGGCTCGGCCACCACACCACGGTCCTGACCGACGGCGTGGCCGCCGTCAACCTGAACGAGGGCGACAGCGACCGGGCGCTCGCCGAGCTCGAGGCGGCCGGCGTGGTGCTCGGCAGCAGCCTCACGGGCTGACCGGAAGATGGTCCGCATGCTGCGCCGATTGATCGCCCTCGCCGTCCTTGGCCTCCCCGCCGCGTTCGCCGCCGAATGGCTCGTCGGCCGCACGCGCGATGGCCGGGCACCGGATCCCATGCGGATGATGGTCGTCGTGGACGCGCCGATCGACGCCGTCTGGGCCGCCGTCGCGGACGTCCCCTTCCAGGTGTCGTGGATGGCCGAGATGCAGCGGCTCGTCCTCGACCCGCCCGGACGCGCCCACGTCGGCCAGCGCGGGGAGGCGACGGTCCGGATCCTGGGCCTCTCGGTCACCGACCCGGTCGAGGTGTCGGAGCTCGAGCCGCCGCGGCGGTACGCCATCCGGCATCTCGGGCTGTTCAAGGGCGGCGGTGTGATCATGCTTGAGCCGGGCGCGGACGGGACCACCACGATCCTGCGCTGGGATGAAACGCTGGTGCCGCCGATCCTCCCCCAGCTGGGCGCAGTCGTGCAGGCGCCCATCCTGCGGGCGATCTTCCAGGCGGACCTCGAGCGGCTGAAGGAGCTGATCGAGAACGGCGCGGTCGACTGACCGCCGGCAAGCCGAATCGAGCGCCCCTCCCCGTGCAGCTCCACCTCGTCGACGCCACCTACGAGCTCTTCCGGGCGCACTTCGCCCCTCGCCCGCCGGTGCGCGGCCGTGACGGCCTGATCCTCTCGGGCGTGTCGGGCCTTGTGGACCAGCTCTGCCACCTGCTGCGCGACCAGGGCGCCACGCACGTCGGCTGCGCCACGGACCGCGTGATCCGGTCGTTCCGCAACGACCTCTACGCGGGATACAAGACCGACGCCGGGGTGCCGCTGGAACTGATTGCCCAGTTCCCCATTGCCGAGGCCGCCATCGAGGCGCTTGGCCTCGTGCTGTGGCCGATGGTTGAGTTCGAGGCCGACGACGCCATCGCCGCCGCGGCCGACCGGTTCGCAGCGGAGCCCCGTGTCGCGCGGATCGTCATCTGCACGCCCGACAAGGACCTGGCGCAGTGCGTGCGCGGCGACCGCGTGGTGCTCTGGGACCGGCGCCGGGACCTCACGTACGACGCCGCCGGGGTGCGGGCGAAATGGGGCGTGCCGCCCGAGGCGGTCGCGGACCGGCTGGCGCTCGTCGGCGATGCGGCCGACGGGTTCCCCGGGCTGCCGGGCTGGGGGGACAGGTCGGCCGCAGCGGTGCTGTCGCGGTACGGACGGCTCGAAGACATCCCCGCCGACGCAGGCGACTGGGACGTGCGAATCCGGGGCGCGTCGGCGCTGGCGGCCACGCTCCGGGAGCAGTTCGCGGACGCCCTGCTGTTCCGCGACCTGGCGACGCTGCGCACGACCGCCGACGGCGTGCCGATCCCCGAGGCCGACCCCGAGGAGCTGTACTGGCCGGGCGCCGACGGCGAGCGCTGGGCCGCGTTCTGCGCCGAGTGGGGACTGCCCAGGCTGGCCGGGCGCCCGCCCCGCTGGCGGTAGCCGCCTAACCCTGCGCCTGGCGTGACAGCTGCGGCTGCCGTGACAGCCGGAGCAGCTCCGCGTGGTGGGCCGGCGGGGCGGCCACGCAGCCGAACGTGCGGGTGGCCCGCGCGACATCGAACCACGGGCCCCCGTCGGCGTCGGTGACCGTGGCGCCCGAGCGCTCGGCGATCAGCCCGGCAGCGGCGATGTCCCATGCGGACATCCCCGCCGACTGGATCGCAGCGTCGAACCGCCCGCCGGCGACGTAGGTGAAGGCGAGCGCCGACGTCCCGATGTTCCGCGACACGCGCACGGCCTTGCGGACGGCGCGCATGCGCGTGGTGATCGACCGGCCGGCGAGCGCCAGCTGGATGACCAGATCCTCAAGCCGATCCTTGGGCGAGGCGTGGAGCACGCGGTCGCCGAGCATCGCCGGGCCGTCCGCGCTGGCCCAGAAGGTCTCGGCCCGCATCGGGTCGACGACCACGCCCACGGCTGGCAGGCCGTCGACGACCAGCGCAACCGACACGCAGAAGAGCGGCAGGCCATTCGCATAGTTCACGGTTCCGTCGAGCGGGTCCACGATCCAGGTGCGCCCCGCAGAGAGGCTGCGCGCGGCCGCCTCGGCGCGATCGGCGTCCGCATCGCCCGTGACCTTCAGCCCGCGCCCGCCATGCCCGCCATGCCCGCGGTGCTCGCCCGATTCCTCGGCCAGGATGCCGTCGCCCGGGAAGCGCTCGCGGATCGCGCCCAGGATCAGCGCCTCGGACAGGTGGTCCACCTCGGTCACCACGTCCTTGGGCGACTTGAAGGTGATTTCCCCCACCCGCTCGTAGCGGTCGCGCAGGATCTCGCCAGCACGTTCGGCGATCTCGCGCGCGAACGCCGCGTCGTCGGCGAAACGGCTGGCGGCGCTCGAAGCCGAGGGAGAAGGCGGCGGGGATGACGGCATGGGTCGATCGTGCCAGAGATGCGCCGCGTGTGCGGCGGCGAGCCTCAGGCGCGCCAACGCCACAGGCGCGCCAACACCACTCCGCCAGGCGTCGCACTCAGCGCACGCAGGTCTGGGCGGACCGGGCCGAAGCGCCCCAACGAAGGGCCGTTCGACCGGGGTGGAGCGGGCCCCGCACCCCCGATCCTCACCTAGAACACTTGAAGGAGAACGTCCCCATGTGGCCCCTGTCCGGCGTCCTGGCCGCGATCCTGATCGTCGTCGGCATCGCCCTGCTCGTTGTGTACGCCGTCCGCCGCGGCTTCATGCACCGCGACCTTCCCGACACCATCGAGACGGCCGAGGTCCCCACCGACGGGCCCGCGCCCGGCGCAGAGCCCGCGCAGCAGCCGCGCAGACTCGGTGCCGTAGGCGCCGTGATCCTGTTGGTCGGGCTGGGGCTGGGCCTGTTCACTGCGGCCAGCGGCTGGAGCGGGACTGGCACCGGCACCAACGCCACGGACTGCGCCCAGTCGTGGAACGGCTGCCCGCAGGTGACCGCGCCCGCGACATCGAACCCCGCGCCGCCCAGCATCCAGCCCTGACGCGCCGCCGCGCCGTCCGGGCGCTTCGGGCTACCATCGGGCCATGGACCCCATCACGCTGACCCCAGCCCACGTCGAGTTCCTCGGCGGCCGCCACTTCGCCACCGTCGCCACGCTGGACGATGACGGGTCGCCGCGCCAAGCGGTCATCTGGTACCGCCTCGAGGCGGACGGCCGCATCCTGCTGAACAGCAGCCACCCGCGCCGCTGGCCGCGGAACCTCCTTCGCGACGGCCGCGTGTCGATCGCGATCCCGGACGTCGCGGACCCGCACCGCTGGCTGGGGTTCACCGGCGTCGTGGACGAGGTGGTCGAGGACGTCGCTCAGGCCCGTGACGACATCGTGGCGCTGGCCCACCGGTACAGCAAGGACGGCACGGTGAATCCGGCCAGCGAGGCGGGCTTCCGCAGCCAGCAGCGCATCACCTTCCTCGTGCTCCTGCTGGGCATCCACGACCACCTCGCGGCCTGACATGGCGGCCCCGCGCGTCGTCGAGCTCGCCGGAGGTGTCGGCGGGGCGAAGCTGGCCGACGGCCTCCAGGCTCGGCTCGGCGACCGCCTGTCGGTCATCGTCAACACCGCGGATGACTGCGAGCGGCACGGCCTGCTCGTGATGCCCGACCACGACACCGTGCTCTACAACCTGGCCGGGATCGAGCAGCCGGCCCTCGGCTGGGGCATCGAGGGCGACACGCACGAGGTGATGGGCCAACTGGGCGTCTACGGCGAGCCCACGTGGTTCTCGCTGGGCGACCGCGACCTCGCCCTCCACATTGCCCGGACCGCAGCGGTCCGGGCGGGTGCGACGCCCACGCACGCGTGCCTCGCGGCCCAGCGTGCTCTCGGCATTGCCGCGCGGGTCCTGCCCATGTCCGACACCCCGGTCGCGACGGTCGTCCAGACCGCAGACGGCTGGCTCGACTTCCAGGAGTACTTCGTCCACCGGCACCAGACGCCCGAGGTGATGGGCCTGCGGTTCGACGGGATCGCCTCCGCGGCGCCAACGCCCGAGGTCCTCGCCGCGCTCGACGCCGCCGGGGCGATCGTCCTCGGCCCGTCGAACCCGCTCGTCTCGATCGGGCCCATCCTCGCCGTCCCGGGCATGCGCGAGGCCATCGCCGCCGCCCGGGCCCGTGGCGCGAGGACGGCAGCGGTGAGCCCCATCATCGACGGGAGGGCACTCAAGGGGCCGGCAGATCGCATGCTGGCCTCGCTCGGCCACGAGGCCACGGCGCTCGGCGTCGCCCGTCTGTACATGGACCTCGTGGACGTCTTCGTGCTCGACGAAGCCGATGCCGCGCTTGCTCCCGCGATCGAGGCGGTGGGCCTCCGACCGCTCGTCACGGGCACGGTCATGGGCGACGACGCCTCGCGCGAGCGGCTCGCAGCCACCGTGCTCGAGGCCCTCGGCCTGGGCTAGCCGCGAGGCGACGGCCCCGTCGCCAGGTGGCCTGCGCCCTCGTCAAGCCCGCATGCCGTGTCGCGCTAGCATCAGACTGTGCACCACGACCTGCCGGGGCCGACGTCGGCCCGCTCCCCCACCGCCCGCCGGACCACCGTGGTGGTCCCGGTCCGCGCGCTCGAGGGGGCGAAGTCACGGCTGGGCGCCGTGCTCGACGCCGAGGAGCGCCGGGAGCTCGTGGAGCTGCTGCTGCGCCGGACGATTGCCGCGGCTCGCCAGACGCCGGGCGTGGAGGTCGTGGCGGTGGTGTCGCCTGACCCCGCCGCGCTGGCCGTGGCCACGGGGGAGGGCGCCGAGCCCGTCGCCCAGCGCTCGTCGGGGCTCAACCCGGGTCTGGCGGAGGCGCGTGAGGTCCTCGCGGGTCGGGGCGACCGCCTCCTGGTTCTGCCGGCCGACCTGCCGGGGATCAGCGCCGGGGACATCGCGCAGCTCCTCGCCGTGGCCGACGCCGCCGCCCACGACGCGCACCGCCTGGTCGCTCTCGCCCCGGACCGCCACGGGCGCGGCACCAACGCGCTCCTGCTCGACCCGCCGGACGTCATCGAGCCCGCGTTCGGCGGTGACAGCCGCGACGCGCACGCCGGTCTCGCCGCCGCTGCCGGGGCCCGATACGTCGAGGCCGAGGGCCTGCTCGACCTGGACCTCGACACGCCCGACGACCTGCTCCTGCTCGAGGCCATCCGCCCGGAGGCGCTCCATGCCCACTGAACCCGGCCGCGTCCACATCAACGCCCTTGCCGGGCTGCCGGAGGTCAGCGAGGGCGACGACCTCGCCTCGCTGATCGGTGACGCCCTCTTGGCGACGTCCGGGGCGCTCCCGTTCGAGCCCGGCGACGTGCTGGTGGTGACCCAGAAGGTGGTGTCCAAGGCGGAGGGCGCGGTGGTGGACCTGCGGACCGTGGAGCCGCGGCCGGAGGCCGTGACCTGGGCCGAGCGGTGGGAGCGCGACGCCCGAGCGATCGAGGTGGTGCTCCGCGAGGCGCGCCGGATCGTCCGGATGGAGCACGGCGTGCTGATCACCGAGACGCCCCACGGCTTCGTGTGTGCCAACGGCGGCGTGGACGCGAGCAACGTCGGGCCTGCCTCGGGCGATCTCGTCACGCTGCTCCCGGTGGACCCTGACGCCTCGGCGCGGCGCATCCGCGACGGCCTGCGGGACCGCTTCGGTGCAGACGTGGCGGTTGTGATCTCCGACAGCTTCGGTCGGCCCTGGCGATGGGGCATCGTGGACGTCGCCCTGGGCGTGGCGGGACTGCACCCGCTCGAGGATCTTCGCGGCGTCCCCGACGCCGACGGCCGCGTGATGAAGACCACCGTCCGCGCCGTGGCCGACGAGCTGGCGTCGGCGGCGGAGCTGGCGCTCGGCAAGACGGCGGGCCGGCCGGTCGCGCTGGTCCGGGGCGCGAACCCGCCCCTGGGCGACGACACGATCACGACTGCGCTCATGCCGGCGGCGACCGACCTCTTCCGCTGAACGCGGAAACCTCCGGCCGGCAGACGCGCGCTACCATGCTCTCCATGAAGGCTGGCCTGCAGATCCCATCGTTCACCTGGCCCGGCGGCCCGGAGGCGATCGCGCCCACGCTCGCGCGCGTGGCCCGCTCTGCCGACGACGCGGGCTTCGACTCCATCTGGGTGATGGACCACTTCTTCCAGATTCGCGGCGTCGGGCGACCCGAGGAGCCCATGCTCGAGGGCTGGACCACGCTCGGGTTCCTGGCTGCGAACACCGCTCGGGCGCGGCTCGGGCTGATGGTGGGCGGCGTCCACTACCGGGCGCCGGGGCTCTGGGCGAAGGCCGTCACGACGCTCGACGTGCTCTCCGGCGGGCGGGCATGGCTGGGGATCGGCGCCGCCTGGAACGAGGACGAGTCGAACGGGCTCGGGTTCGCCTTCCCGCCACTCGCCGAGCGCTTCGAGCTGCTCGAGGACACGCTGCGCCTCGTCCACGAGATGTGGCAGGGCGAGCGCGGCTCGCAGGCTGCCTTCGAGGGCCGGCGCACGCGCGCCACCCGGCTGCTCAACTCGCCGCAGGCGCTCAGCCGGCCCCACCCGCCGGTGATGATCGGCGGCGGCGGCGAGCGCAAGACGCTGCGCCTGGTGGCCCAGTTCGGCGACGCCTGCAACGTGTTCGGCGTGCCGACGGCCATCCGCCACAAGTACGAGGTGCTCCGCGAGCACTGCGAGGCCGTCGGCCGCGACCCCGACGAGATCGAGCGATCGACGCTCCAGACAGTGCGCCTCGATCTCGGCGACGGCCAGGGCGAGAGCGCTGCGCAGGTCGTGGACCGTTTCGGCGAGCTCGCCGACGCAGGCGCCCAGCACGTCATCTTCTCGGTGCGCGACGTGTGGGACCCACGCGTCATGGACGTTCTGGCGCGGGACGTGCTGCCCGCCCTCCACGCGCTCTAGACGTCTGCCGCACCCGGCGGACGCTCAGGGCCGAATAGTCCGACCTCCTCTTGGCGGCATACCCCCAGGGGGTATACGTGCCCCATGCTACGATGGTTGCGACGACCCATCGACCAAGGAACCTGCTGCCCGACCATGTCCGACCCGCACCTCCCCGCTACCAGCGAAGCCCAGGCCAGCCCCTTCGGGAGCCTCAAGATCGACCTCGCCGCCGGCGGCGGCTCGCCCTTCGGCGGGCTCTCCGTCGTGGCCGACGACGCCACGGCGATGCCCCACGCGGGCGGTCCCGGCACCGTGGTCGACGGCGGGCCCCCCACCGAGACCAAGGTGCTGATCATCGGATCAGGGCCGGCAGGCCTCACCGCGGCCATCTACGCCGCGCGCGCGAACCTGGAGCCCGTGGTTGTCGCGGGGTCCGCGCCGGGCGGCCAGCTGATGCTCACCAGCGAGATCGAGAACTTCCCGGGCTTCCCCGAGGGCATCGACGGCCCAGACCTCATGGGGCGCTTCCGCGAGCAGGCCGAGCGGTTCGGCACCCGCTTCTTCGACCTCGACGTGGACCGGGTGGACCTCTCCGGACGGCCATTCCGAGTCTGGGCTCGGGGGACGGAGTTCGTCGGCCAGTCGCTCATCCTCGCGACGGGCGCCTCGGCCCTGTGGCTCAACATCGAGAGTGAGCAGCGGCTTCGCGGCCGCGGCGTGTCGGCCTGCGCCACCTGTGACGGGTTCTTCTTCCGTGACCGCGAGATCGCGGTGGTCGGCGGCGGAGACTCCGCGATGGAGGAGGCGAACTACCTCACGAAGTACGCCTCGAAGGTGCACCTGCTCCACCGGCGCGACGGGTTCCGCGCCAGCAAGATCATGATCGACCGGGCCCATGCCAACCCCAAGATCGAGGTGCACACCAACGCCGAGGTGGCCGAGGTCCTGGGCGAGCAGAAGGTGGAGGGCCTGCGGCTGCGCGATGCGCGCGACGGCAGCGAGCGGATCATCCCGCTGGAGGGCCTGTTCATCGCCATCGGCCACCGGCCCAACACCGATGTGTTCCGGGACTGGCTCCCCACCGACGCAAAGGGCTACCTGACGCCCCACAGGCACACCTCCAGCGAGATCAGCGGCGTGTTCATCGCGGGCGACGTGGCGGACCACCGCTACCGACAGGCGATCACCGCGGCCGGCGACGGCGCCCGCGCCGCGATCGACGCCGAGCGCTGGCTCGAGAGCGAGGGCATCGCGGAGCACGCCACCCAGACCGCCTGGTAGCGGGGTCATCAGCGTCCCGATGACCTTGCGTCCCCTCCCGTGAGCGGCCGTCCCGGGGGAGGCGTGCGCGCGCTCGCCCGCGGCGCCGCCGCCCCGGGCCGCCTCACCCCACCCCGCGACGACTTCTCGCGCGTGCCGCCCGAGCGCCGCGCCGAGACGTTCCGGCGGATGCTCGCCTTCTTCCAGCCGTATCGCCTGCAGGTCCTCGTGGTCCTCGCGGCCATCATCGCCACGAGCCTGCTCGGACTGCTCAACCCGTTCCTGCTCAAGCTGCTCACCGACAACGTCATCATCGGCCACCAGTTCGACAAGCTGAACCTCTACGTCGGGCTGATGGTGGCCACGCCGGTCGTGAGCGGCCTCATCGGCGTCGGGCAGTCATACCTCAACAACCTCATCGGCCAGAACGTGATGCAGGACCTGCGGAACGCGCTGTATTCGCACCTCCAGCGTCTCCCGCTCCGGTTCTTCACGGCCACCCGCACCGGCGAGATCCAGAGCCGGCTCTCCAACGATGTCGGCGGGATCCAGTCTGTGGTCACCGACACGGCCGCCTCGATCACGCAGAACGTGGCGGTCGCCCTATCGACGATGGTGGCGATGCTCCTCCTCGACTGGCGGCTGACGCTGCTCTCGCTCGGGATGCTGCCGTTCTTCCTCATTCTCACCAATCGGGTCGGCAAGGTTCGCAGGAGTGTGAGCAGCGAGACGCAGAAGCGCCTTGCCGACCTGAGCGCGGTGACCGAGGAGACGCTCTCGGTGTCGGGGATCCTGCTCGGCAAGACGTTCGGCGCGCAGGAGCGGTCCATCGCACGATTCCGGGGTCTGAACCTGGAGCTCGCGCGGCTGCAGATCCGCCAGGCGATGGTCGGCCGCTGGTTCTTCATGATCATCGGCACGATCTTCTCGATCACGCCGGCGTTCGTGTACTGGCTGGCGGGGACGCTGGCCATGAACGGCGACCCCTCCGCGCCCACCGCCGGCGCCGTCGTGGCGTTCACCACGCTCCAGAGCCGACTCTTCTTCCCGATGGGCCAGCTGCTCAACGTCCAGGTCGAGATCCAGGGTTCCCTCGCGCTCTTCGACCGGATCTTCGAGTACCTCGACCTCGACCCGGAGATCTCCGATGCGCCGGACGCGGTCGATCTTCCGACCGAGCGCGTGCGCGGCGCCGTGGCCTTCCGCGACGTCTCGTTCCGCTACCCGTCGGAGCCGGCGACAGCAAAGGCCGCCGACGCGGCCGCAGGCGAGCTGGGCGACGACGCCGAGGGCGAAGCGACCCGCGAGGCGATCGCCACCGCGCTGCCGGAGCCGCCGATCGCGGCGTTCGGGCTCGAGGACGTGAGCTTCGAGGCGAACCCCGGCGAGCTCGTCGCGCTCGTCGGCCCGTCAGGCGCGGGCAAGACGACGACGACCTACCTCATCCCGCGGCTGTACGACGCCGAGGCGGGCAGCGTCACCGTGGACGGCCACGACGTGCGTGGGATCACGCTCGCGAGCCTCGGACGGGCGATCGGGTTCGTGACCCAGGAGACGTACCTGTTCCACGCGTCAATCCGCGAGAACCTGCTCTTCGCCAAGCCGGACGCGACCGACGCAGAGCTCGAGGCGGCCGCCCAGGCCGCGGCGATCCACGACCGCATCCACGAGCTGCCGGATGGCTTCGACACGGTGGTGGGCGAGCGTGGATACAAGCTCTCAGGGGGCGAGAAGCAGCGCATCGCCATCGCCCGCGTGCTCCTCAAGAACCCCAGGATCCTGATCCTCGACGAGGCGACGTCCTCGCTCGACACGATGTCAGAGCGGCTCATCCAGGCGGCACTCGCGCGCCTCACCGAGGGGCGGACGACGATCGCGATCGCCCACCGGCTGTCCACGATCCTGCGCGCCGACCGCATCCTGGTCTTCGAGCGCGGGCGGATCGTGGAGCGCGGCACCCACCGCGAGCTGCTCGCCCAGGACGGGCTCTACGCCCGCCTCTACCACGAGCAGTTCGAGGCCGAGGCCGCGGCGCTCGCGGAGCTGTCGAGGCCAACTGCGTAGTCGCCGCCGGGCGTCGCGAACAGCAGGCGAAGGGCCGCCGCTCGCCCGCCCAGTGGCGCCGAGACGAGAGCCCCGTCAGAGCGCCCGCATCCTGTTGCTCTTCGGGTCGTGGGTCACTTCCGCCAGGCCCAGCGCCTCGAGGAGCGGCGGGAGGTAGACCCCGAACCGGCCGCGGAACCCCTTCTTGAGGCCGTACCAGCCGCCGCGCGGGTTGCCCGCCGAGCGGCCCCACGCCTCGACAGTGCCGTCCGCGGCAGGCTTCTGCTCGTCCGCGCCGCCAAGGGGCACCCAGCCGCCCTGGGCCGTCAGCCAGGCGTGCAGCTCCTCGACGGCACGGGCGTCGTAGGTCAGCCTCGTCGAGCCCACCTGGCACACGATCTGCGGCGGATCGGAGGCGTCGTCGCGGTACATCGTGTAGGCGGACGTGCCCGGTGGCGTCGTCAACTGCCAGGGGTCGTCCCTTGTGCCGGCGCCGGTGGCCATCGCGGGTTCCTCCGTGCGGCCGGCGGGACGCGGCCGTTGCGCAGACGTTGCCACACCGTCGTCCGAGGCGCAATGCCAGCCTGTCGCGCCAGCCCCCGTCCGAGCCGTTTGCATGAGTATGCAGGAACATGTATAGTCATTCGATGACCACGCTCCGCCCGATCTGCGACCCCACGAGTCGGCCGTCCGCGAGCGGCTGCGTGCGCCCGTGAGCGCGGACTCGACGGGCTCGGCGATCTCGGCGGAGCGTGCGTCAAACCCGGCCATCACGCCCGCCCAGCGCGGTGCCCGTGCGCTCGGCGGGGGCGGCCCCATCCGGATCGCCATCGTCGGCGCCACCGGCTACGTCGGCGCGGAGTTGATCCGGCTGCTGGCGCTCCATCCCCACGTGGAGATCGCCGGCCTCATCGGCAGGGAGCGCAAGGGCGACCCGATCGCGCACATCCACCCTCACCTTGCCACGCGCAACCTGCACGTCCACGACTTCGTGCCCGACGACGCCGAGGCCGTGTTCCTGGCGCTTCCCCACGGCACGGCGGCGAACCGCGTGGACGAGTTCCTGGGCCGCGGCCAGACGGTCATCGATCTCGGGCCGGACTTCCGGCTGCACGATCCGGGCGACTACCCGACCTGGTACCACTTCGACCACCCCCGGCCCGGGCTGCTCGAGACCGCCGTCTACGGTCTGCCGGAGCTCCACCGCGCGGAGCTGGCCGCCGCCGGGACGAAGCCGGGGGCCATCGTCGGCTCGCCTGGCTGCTACGCCACCACGACCATCCTCGCGCTGACCCCGCTCGCCCGCGCCGGGCTGATCGCCGACGTCGTGGTGGACGCGAAGAGCGGCGTGTCGGGCGCCGGCCGCGACCCCAAGGCCGATCTCCACTTCGGCGAGGTCAACGAGAGCGTCAAGGCGTACGGCATCTTCACCCACCGCCACATCGGAGAGATCGAGCAGGAGCTTCTCGGGCAATCCCCGACACCAGGCGCGAACCCGGGCGCCACGGGGATCGACTTCCTGCCCCACCTCGTCCCGATGACCAGGGGCATCCTCGCGGCCTGCCACGTCCGGACGACGCGCCCCGTGACGCAGGCCGAGCTCGACCAGGTCTACGCCGACGCCTACGCCGACGAGGCGTTCATCAGCGTCGTCCCCAACCCGCCCGCCACGAAGCATGTCCTGGGCTCCAACGAGTTTCGCGTGTTCGCAGGGGTGGACGGCCGGAACGGCCGCGTGCTCGCGATCGGCGTGCTCGACAACCTCGTCAAGGGTGCCGCGGGCCAGGCGATCCAGGCGTTCAACGTGCTCCACGGCCTGCCCGAGCCGGCTGGCCTCCTCCAGCTCCCCCTCGCGCCCTGAGCGCCGTCCACACCCGCTGAGGCCAGGCCATGCCGCTGTCCGCCGACTCGATCCTCGCACCCCTCCCCACCGACCTGCCGATGGTCGAGCGTGCCTCGCGCATGCCCGCCGGCTTCGCTGCGGTGGGCACGACGGCGGGGATCAAGGCGTCGGGACGCCCGGACTTCGCGCTCGTGGTGGCCACGAGCGGGCCGGTCCCGGCGGCCGCCGTCTTCACGCCGAACCGCTTCGCGGCCGCGCCGGTGCGGCTGTCGCGGGCGAACCTCCAGGCCAGCGGCGGCACGTCCGCGACGTGCGGGTACGCGTCCGCCGTCATCGCCACGTCGGGATCGGCGAACGCGGCGACCGGCGAGGCGGGCGATGCCGACCAGGCCGCGATCGGCCGGGCCGTGGCCGAGGCGATCGACGCCCGGCCGGAGCACGTGCTCCACCTCTCGACCGGCATCATCGGCACGCGGCTGCCGGTGGGCAACGTCACCGCGGCCATCGGAAAGGTCACCCGCGAGGGCCTCGAGTGCACCGACCTCGCGCTCGGCCAGGCGGCGGTCGCCCTGCGAACGACCGACTCGACGACCAAGATGGCCAGCCTGACGACCCTGGCCCCGGGCGCGGAGGGCGGGTCGGTCCCGATCACCGTGACCGGCATCGCGAAGGGCGTCGGGATGATCCACCCGCGCATGGCGACGATGCTCTCCATCGTGCTCACGGACGCCGCGGCCTCGCCAGCCACGCTGCGCGAGCTGCTTCGGGCCGCAGCCGCGGTCACCTGGGACCAGCTCTCCGTGGACGGCGACACCAGCACCAACGACACCGTGTTCGTGCTCGCATCCGGCGCGGCCGGTGCCGCCTCGGCTGACGACAACGACGAGGCGCGCGCGGCGCTGGGTGCGGCGATCACGGCCGTCGCCCGCGACCTCGCCCGCCAGCAGGCGCGCGATGGCGAGGGCGCGAACGCCCTCATCACCTGCCAGGTCAGCGGCGCCGCCGACCACGCCGACGCCCGGGCCGTGGCGCGCGCGGTGATCTCCTCGTCGCTGGTCAAGGCGGCCGTCCACGGCAAGGACCCCAACTGGGGGCGGATCGCCGGCGCGGCCGGCAACGCGCTCCTCGCGGAGGCGGCGGTGCTCGAGGCGGACGGGCTGGGCCCGGAGGAGGCCGCCTCGCGCGCTGGTCAGCCGGCAGGCGTGGACCCGGCCCGGATGCGGATCGCGATCGCCGGGCACCTCGCGTACGACGGGTTTGCCGGCGGCCCCGTCGGCATCGACAAGGGCGCGGCTCGGGAGGCGATGCACGCCGAGGAGGTCCTCATCCGCGTGGACCTCGGCCTGGGCAACGGGTCAGGCGAGGCGTTCGGCTGCCCGCTGACAGAGGCCTACGTCAAGGAGAACTCGGAGTACACCACGTGAGACCTCAGCCAGCCCCCGCGGTGGCCCATGAGTGAAGTCGTCGTCGTGAAGCTGGGCGGCACGACGCTCGCCGATCAGAAGCAGGTCCTCGCCGACGTGGCGCAGGTCGCCCGCCAGCGGCCCGTGGTGCTGATCCACGGCGGCGGCAAGCGCATGACCGAGTGGCTTGAGCGACTGGGCGTGGAGACGCGCTTCGAGGGCGGCCTCCGCGTCACCGACTCGGCGGCGCTGGAGGTCGCGGCCGCGGTCCTGCGCGGCGTGGTCAACTCGGAGCTGGTCGCCGCGCTGCGCGACGAGGGCTGCGACGCCGTGGGCCTGTCCGGCGTGGACGGCGGCCTGCTGATCGGCGAGCGGCTCCCCCACATGGGCCTCGTGGCGACGGTGATCGGGGTTCGGCGCGATCTCATCGACTCGCTGCTCGTCGCTGGCCAAGTGCCCGTGGTGGCGCCGCTCGCCCGCGACGAGGATGGCGTGGTGTGCAACGTCAACGCCGACGACGCGGCGGCCGGGCTCGCGGCCGGGCTCGGCGCCCGCCAACTCGTGCTCATGACCGACGTGGACGGCGTCCGCGACGCTGCCGGGAACAGGCTCGACTCGATCACCCCCCAGCAGGCCGAGGCGCTCATCGCCGACGGCACCATTCGCGGCGGCATGGTCCCCAAAGTCAGGGCGGCGCTGTCTGCGCTCGCCTGGGAGGGCACGGAGGCGATCATCGCCGACAGCGCTGCCGACCACGCCCTCGCCCGCGCGCTCGACGACCGCCACTTCGGCACCCGCGTGTCGAGCCGGGCCGGGTCCGGCGCCGGGTGACCGCCGTGCTCGTGAAGCGCGACCGCCACGCCGCGATCCGTCGATTGGTGTCGGACCACCCCATCGCGAGTCAGGCCGATCTGGTGGGCGAGCTCTCGGCGCTCGGGTTCGACGTCACCCAGGCGACGGTCTCGCGGGACATCGCGGAGCTCGGCCTCGCCAAGGTGATGCGCGGCGATCGCTCCATCTACGTCCTCCCCGAGACGCTGGGGAGCCGCCGCGGCCAGCCCAATGACGAGCGGCTGCGCCGGATCCTCGCCGACATTCCCGTCAGCGTCGCGCGGAGCGGCCTGATCGTCGTCCTGTCCGGGCAGCCCGGGACCGCGAACGTCATCGCCCAGGCGATCGACGAGTCCACGCTGGCCGACCAGGTGGGCACGCTCGCGGGCGACAACACGCTCATCGTCCTGTTCCCCGACGAGCCGGCCCTGCTCCGCTGGCTCGAACGGTTTGCTGCGATCCAGGCGCCGGCCGAGACGGCCGCAGTCACGGAGGCCCTCACGCGATGAACAAAGTGGTGCTCGCCTACTCCGGCGGCCTGGACACGTCGGTCGCGGTCGCGTGGCTCAGGGAGCAGTACGGCGTCGAGGTCGTCACGCTCACGGTGGACCTCGGCGGCGGCTCGCTCAAGGAGGGCATCGAGCGGCGGGCCATGAGCGCGGGCGCCGCGCGCGCCTACGTCGTTGACGCCCGCGAGACGTTCGTGTCGGGGTACGTCTGGCGCGCGCTCCAGGCCGGGGCGATGTACCAGGGCGCCTACCCGCTGGCCACCGCGCTCGCCCGGCCGCTGCTGGCCCAGCTGCTGGTGGAGGTGGCGCAGAAGGAGGGCGCGGACGCGGTCGGCCACGGCTGCACCGGCAAGGGCAACGACCAGGTCCGCTTCGACGTGGCGGTCCACGCGCTGGACCCCGGGCTCGAGGTGATCGCGCCGATGCGCGTGGGGATGGGCCTGACCCGCGAGCAGAGCGTCGACTTCGCGAACGCGCGCGGCATCGAGGTGCCGGTGACCAGGGCCGCCCCGTGGTCGATCGACGTCAACCTGTGGGGCCGCTCCTGCGAGACGGGACCGCTCGAGGACCCGTGGGCCACCCCGCCCGAGGACGCGTACGCCTGGACCGTCAGGGCGGCGGACGCGCCGGAGCCGGTTGAGGTCGTCATCGGCTTCGAGGGCGGCATCCCGGTGTCCGTCGACGGCGAGGACTTCACGGGCGCAGCGCTCGTCGAGCGGCTGCACACGATCGGCGCCGCGCATGGCGTGGGGCGCATCGACCACGTCGAGGACCGGTTGGTGGGGATCAAGAGCCGCGAGATCTACGAGGCGCCCGCCGCGGTGATCCTCCACGCGGCGCACCACGCGCTGGAGGGCCTGGTCCTCTCGAAGGAGCAGCTGCGGTTCAACCGGTTCGTGGCCGACGAGCTCAGCCAGATCATCTACGACGGCCTGTGGTTCAGCGCCCTCTCGCGCGACCTGCGCACCTACGCGATGAGCAGTCAGCGCGTGGTCTCGGGCGAGGTCCGCATGCGCCTCGACCACGGCCGCGCCTACGTCGTCGGCCGGCGGTCCCCGCTCTCGCTCTACGACAGGAGCCTCGCGACGTATGACGAGGGCGATGCGTTCGACCACGCTGCCGCCGTCGGGTTCATCGAGATCTTCGGGCTGCCGCTCCGCGTGGAGGCGGCACGGCACGGCGCGGTGGGCAAGCACCACGGCGCGGCGTGGACCTGGACGAACCCGATGCTCGACGGCCTGCCCGCCACCGTTGCAGAGGCCACCGCCCGACGCTGACGATGCCGTAGGCTGGAAGGGTGACGACCAAGCCCTCCCGGTCGAGGTCGGCGACGAGCGCCAAGCCCGGGGCCGAGACCGCCGAACCGCCGGCCCGCCCGCTCGCGTCCCAGGCGCCCGCCTCACCGGCGGCCTCAGGACGCGTGGGCCAGCTCGCCTTCCTGCACGAGTTCGCCCAGCTCCTGACCGAGGCGCGCGACTGGGACGAGCTGATGCGCACGCTGGTGGACCGGACGACGGTCGCGCTGGGCGTCGAGGTCTGCTCGTTCTACCTGCTCGACCGCGACGGCACGCGCCTCACGCTGGCTGCCACCAACGGCCTCGATCCGGAGCAGGTGGGTGTCGTCAGCCTGTCCGTGGGACAGGGCATCACGGGGCGGGCGGCTCGCACGCGCAGGCCGGTCAAGTCCAGAGATGTCACGGTGGACCCGCAGTTCAGCTGGGTCCGCGGCTTCGACGTGCACGGTCTCCACGCCATGCTCTCCATGCCGCTGCTCTGGGACGAGCAGCTCGTGGGCGTGCTCAATGTGCAGACCGCCGCCGCCCGCGACTTCACGCCGGACGAAGTGGAGTTCCTGGGCACGATCGCCGCGCTGCTCGGCGGCCTCGTCGAGAAGGGCCGGATGCAGGCCGAGGCCGAGGCACAGCTCGATCGGCTCTCCCAGCTTGACGCGGCCCGGGCGGAGCTCCTGGCCGTCGTGACCCACGAGCTGCGCACGCCGCTCGCGGTCGTCCGGGCATACGTGGACCTGCTTGCCGACGCCGCCGCCGCGAACGCCACCGGGGCACGCCAGGCGCAGGTGGAGACCTGGCGCGCGGGCACCGTGGACCAGGTCACGCGCCTGGACCGGCTGGTGGACGGGATCCTCGCGTCGGTGCGCGGCGAGGGGCTGACGGGCCTGCTCCGTGACCCGTTCGACGTGGTGGCGGCGATCAGCGGCACGGTGGGCACCCTGGCGCTGCTGCTGCGAACGCGCGCGGTCCGCTGGTACCCGCCCGCCGCGCAGATGGTGGCCCGCGGCGACGTGGCGCGCTTCCAGCAGGTGCTCGAGCAGATCCTCGACAACGAGGCGAAGTACGCCCCGCCCGAGGAGGCCGTGTCCATCGGCGTGTGGCGGGTGGGCGACGAGGTGCAGGTCTACATCACCGACGACGGCCCGGGCGTCCCGATCGACGACTGGGAGGCCGTCTTCCAGCCGTACGTGCGGCTCGACCGGGCGCGCTCGCGCGGCTCGGGCATCGGCCTGTTCGCCGCGCGCCGGCTGATGGAGGCGATGGGCGGCCGCGTCTGGATCGAGAAGAACGGCTACGGCGGCTCGCGGTTCATGATGGCGCTGCCGGTGGCCTGATCGAACCGGCAGAGGGCCTTGCGGTCGCGGGCGCCCGTTCGCGCGGGCAGGGCGGCTCGGGGTCCAGCGATGGCGATCGTTCCGCGAGACTGGAACGATCACGCACCAACCACGATCCCGCTGTGCTCCGACCCCCTGTCACCGACGGATGACACCGCAACTCGGCGATCAGGGGCGGCGGGCACTCGAGCAGAATGCGCCGGGGCATCGGCCCGTCGAGGATGGCCGGCCCCCGCGGCGCCGGCCGTCACCCGAGACCGAGCCGAGCCTTCGCGGCGGCCAGCGCCTGGGCGACGCGGTTGGGTGCCGTCCCGCCGATGAGGTCCGCCGACGCCAGCGAGCCCTCCACCGTCGCGGCGGCCCGCAACGCGGCGGCGATCCCGCGCTCGTGGGCGAGCTTGCGGGCGACCGGGTCGTCGGAGCCGTCGAGCGCCGCTCGGAACGCCTCGTCCGGGAGTCCGGCGAGCGCGGCGATCCCCTCGGCCTCCGCGCCGCCCACCAGACCGCCCACGATGTGGTGGGCCGCGCGGAACGGGACGCCGCGCCCGACCAGCGCGTCGGCGAGCGCGGTGGCTGTCGTGTAGCCCTCCTCGGCGGCCTCGCGCATCCGGTCGCGGTGGACGACGAGCGTGGCGATGAGGCCGGACATCACCGAGAGCGAGGCTTCGAGCGTGCGTACGGCAGCAAAGAACGCCGGCTTGTCCTCCTGGAGGTCGCGCTGGTAGGCGAGCGGCAGGCCCTTGAGCAAGGCCAGCATGCCGGCGAGGGCGCCGATGGTGCCCGCCGCGCGGCCGCGGACCAGCTCGGCCGGGTCTGGGTTCTTCTTGTTGGGCATCATCGACGAGCCCGTCGAGAACGCGTCCGCCACCCGGATGAACCCGAACCGGGGGTTCGACCACCAGGTGATCTCCTCCGCCAGCCGGGAGAGGTGCACCATCGCCAGCGCCACCGCGCTGAGCACCTCCACCACGAAGTCGCGGTCCGAGGTGGCGTCGAGCGAGTTGGCGGTCACACCGTCGAAGCCGAGCTCGGCGGCGGTGGCCTCGCGGTCGAGGTGGTAGCCGGCACCGGCCAGCGCCCCGGCGCCGAGGGGCGAGACGTTGAGGCGGCGCTTGGCGTCAGCGAGGCGACCCCGGTCGCGCTCGAGCATCTCGACGTAGGCGAGCAGGTGGTGCGCCAGGAGCACCGGCTGCGCCGGCTGGATGTGCGTGGTGCCGGGCAGGACGGCGTCGCCCTCGCGGTCCGCGAGATCGACCAGCGCGCGCTCGAGGTCCAGGATCCCGTCGTCCAGCTGGGCAACGGCCCGCCTGGTCCACAGGCGCAGGTCCGTCGCCACCTGGTCGTTGCGGGAGCGGCCGGTGTGGAGCTTGCCGCCGACCGGGCCGACGCGCTCGGTGAGCAGCGTCTCGAGGTTCATGTGGACGTCCTCGAGCTCCGGGTCCCACACGATCGTCCCCGCGACGACGTCCTCGCGCAGGCCGGCAAGCCCGCCCTCGAGCGCCTCCGCCTCCTCGGGCGCCAGCAGGCCGGCGCGCGCGAGTCCGCGCACATGGGCGATGGAGCCGGCGAGGTCGTCGAGCGCGAGCTCGGCGTCCACCTCGATCGACCGCGTGAAGTCCGACATGCGCGAGTCCGGCCCGTCGCCGAACCGACCGCCCCAGAGCCGCATCGTGCCTCCTGACCGGGTGCTGCGGCCATCGTACCGGCCCGAGGCCGCACCCGGGCACGACCGAAGTTGCGGCGCGGGCGGACCGGACGGCGCGGGTGCCGGCCGGGTGGGGCGCTCGGATCAAGGCGCCGGTCAGCCCTCCAGGGCCTCCCGCAAGCGAAGTGCGCCCTCCTCGGGCGTCAGGTCGCGCTGGGGCTCGGACAGCAGTTCGTAGCCGACCATGAACTTGCGCACGGTCGCGCGGAGGAGCGGAGGGTAGAAGTGCGCGTGCAGCTGCCAGGTCGCCGGATCGCCCACGCCGAACGGCGCCTGGTGCCAGCCCATGGAGAACGGGAACGGCCGGCAGAACAGCGCGTCATAGCGGCGGTTGAGGTCCTGAAGGGCGAGGGCGAGGCCATCGCGATGGGCATCGTCGAGATCGGCCAGGCGGGCGGCCGGCTCGGTCGGCACGATCATCGCCTCGAACGGCCAGCTCGCCCAGAACGGCACCAGCGTCAGCCACCCATCGGCGTCGCGCACCACGCGGGGACCGCCCAGCTCGGCCGCGGCGTACTCCACCAGCAGACTGCGACCGGCCTCGGCGAAGTGGCGGGCCTGCTGCTCGAGCTCGAGGGTTGCCTCGACCGGCAGAGCGTCGCCGGACCAGATCTGACCATGCGGATGCGGGTTCGATGCGCCCATGGCGGCGCCGCGATTCTCGAACGCCTGGACCCAGCTGTAGCGTGAGCCGAGCTCGGTGGTCTGCTCCGCCCACACGTCCACGACGCGGCGGATGTCGGCTGTGTCCATGCCCGCGAGCGTGAGGTCATGGCGTGGTGAGAAGCACACGACGAGGCACGTTCCGCGCGTGCCCTCCGCCCGGAACAGCCCCTCGCCGACGTGCGCGTCGGAGGTGTCGGGGCGCAGCGCGGCGAAGTCATTGGTGAACACGAAGGTGGAGTCGTACGCCGGATTCACGTCGCCGCTGACCCGCGTGTTGCCGGGACACAGGTAGCACGCCGGGTCGAACGACGGGCGCTCCTCGGGCGGCTCGGGCTCCTCGGCGCCGAGCCACGGGCGCTTCGTCCGGCCCGCCGAGACCAGCACCCACTCGCCCGTCAGCGCGTTGCGGCGCCGGTGGGGCTCGGCGTCGAGCGCGGCCAGCGCCGTGTCGCCTGCGCGGCGGGGCTCAGTGGGCACGCGCGACGACCACGTGGGGGCCTTGGGAGGCGAGGGGCGGGGACAGGACAGCGTCGTCGAGCGACGGCCGCGCGAGGATCACCTCCGGCACGGTCTCGGTCACGGCCGAGAGCGCCTCGGGGTCCAGGCCCGAGTCCGTGATGAGGACGTCGGCCTGGTCGAGGCGGGCGATCGACGCGATGCCGATGATCCCCCATTTGCTGTGGTCGGCAACCACCACGAGCCGGCGGCCGGCCTCGACGAGGGCGCGGTCCGTGTCCGCCTCCATGAGGTTGGGGCAGGTGAAGCCGGCCTTCGCATCCATGCCGTGGACGCCCATGAAGACGAGGTCGAGGTGGACGGAGCGCAGCTGCGCGATGGCGAACGGACCGACCAGCGCCTCCGACGGCGTCCGGACGCCGCCCGTGAGGATCACCGTCTGGTTCTGGCCCCGGGCGCGATTGAGCACCTCCGAGACCTGGAGCGAGTTGGTGACCACCGTGATCCCGGGGATGTCTGCGATGAGCCCAGCCAGCGCATACGTGGTGGTGCCGGCGGACAGCGCGAGCGCCATGCCCGGCTGGACCATCTTCGCAGCCTCGGCGGCGATTGCCGCCTTCTCGCCCTGCTGGAGGGCGGCCTTGGTGACGAACGCGGGCTCGTAGCTGGCGAGCAGCGACGGGGCGGTGGCGCCGCCGTGCACCTTCTCCAGCAGCCCCTGATCGTGGAGGACCTCGAGATCGCGCCGGACCGTCATGTCCGACACCTCGAGCTCGCGCACGAGATCCGCGACCCGCACCGCTCCGACCTGGCGGACGCGATCAAGGATCAGCGCCTGGCGCTGGCGAGCGAGCATGCCCTCCGCTCCTGTGTGGTGCCGGCCGGCTCTCGGGTATCCGCAGCTGGCGGATCTCGGCCAGTGGCGCAATGATCGCCCCGTCCGTCACGGAAAGTCAACGCAGATAAACAAAAATCATCGTTGGAACTGGTGCGAGTCCCTTGACAATCCAACAATCCAATCGCAACAATCCCCATCGTGGCCTGCCCACGCAGGGACATGCGCGCGGGCGTCACAGAGGAGGATCTCTATGGCTGATCTTGGCCAGCGCTCGGTCTCGCGCCGGACGCTCCTGAAGGGCGGCGCCGCGGTCGCAGCCCTCGGCGGCATCTCCGCGTTCATCGCCGCCTGCGGCGGCAGCAGCGCGACTGCCTCTCCGTCCGTGGCGGCCTCAGTGGCCCCCAGCACGGCCGCATCCGTGGCGCCGTCCACGGCGGCCTCGGTTGCCCCGTCCACGGCACCGTCTGCCAGCGGCACCGTCACCTTCGGATCCAACTACTCGGACGACGTCCCGAAGAAGGCGATCGCGGCCGTGATGACCGCCTTCACCCAGAAGACGGGCATCAACGTCACCATCAACACCGTCGAGCACAACAAGTTCCAGGACACGATCAACGCGTACCTCCAGGCCACGCCTGACGACACGTTCACCTGGTTCGCCGGCTACCGGATGCGGTTCTTCGCGGCCCAGGGCCTCGCAACCGACATCAGCGACGTCTGGGGCACCATCGGCGCCAACTTCTCCGACGCGTTCAAGACGGCCTCCACGGGCGACGACGGCAAGCAGTACTTCGTCCCGCTCTACAACTACCCGTGGGTGGTCATCTACCGGAAGTCCTTCTGGACCCAGAAGGGCTACGCGATCCCCAAGACGCTGGCCGACTTCACCAAGCTCGGCGACCAGATGAAGAAGGACGGGCTCATCCCGCTGGCCTTCGCCGACAAGGACGGCTGGCCGGCCATGGGTACCTTCGACATCCTCAACATGCGCATCAACGGCTACGACTTCCACGTCGGCCTGATGGCCGGCAAGCAGAAGTGGACCGACCCGAAGGTCAAGGCCGTGTTCCAGCAGTGGGCACAGCTCCTGCCGTACTTCGACCCGGCCCCGCTGGGCAAGACCTGGCAGGAAGCCGCTCAGGACCTGATCAACAAGAAGGCCGGGATGTACTTCCTGGGCACCTTCGCGGGCCAGCAGGCCACCGACCAGGCCACCCATGACGACCTCGACTTCTTCCCGTTCCCGACCCTCGGCACGGCGTACGACGCCGAGATGGGCATCGACGCCCCGATCGACGGGTTCATGATGTCCTCCAAGGCCAAGAACACGGACGGCGCCAAAGCGCTCCTGGAGTACCTCGGCTCGGCTGACGCGGCGAACATCTACCTGGCCTCCGACGCCAACGACGTCGCCGCCAACAAGCAGGCCGACACCAGCAAGTACAACGCCTTCCAGAAGTCGAGCGCCACGATCATCGGGAACGCCGGCAAGATCGCGCAGTTCCTCGATCGCGACACCCGCCCGGACTTCGCGGGCGCGAACGGCATGCAGAGCTTCCTCCAGACCTTCCTCAAGGCCCCGACACAGGACCTCGACAAGTTCCTGAGCGGCATCCAGTCGTTCTACGACAGCCTGCCGCCGCAGTGATCGCGGCAACCTCTCGCTGAACCCTCGTCAGTAGCGGTCGTGAGCTCCTCCTCCGCTCCGCCCTACGCCCCGCCGGCCTCGGCCGGCGGGGCGTCGCCGCCCCTGCGTGCCCGGCGCGGCCGCAAGCGCTTCAGCGTCCTCACCCGGCGCGACAAGCTGACCCTCAGTCTGATGGTCGGCATCCCGGCCTTCATTCACATCTTCCTGATCTGGCTGCCGACCATCGGCTCGATCGTCCTGTCGTTCACGAGCTGGAACGGCATCGGCGGCCTGGACAAGATCAAGTTCATCGGCATCAAGAACTACGAGAACCTGTTCGCCAACTACCCGCCGTTCTGGCCGGCCGTCGAGAACAACCTGATCTGGCTGGCGGCGTTCCTGCTCATCGCCACGCCGCTCGGGATGCTGATGGCTGTCATCCTGGATCAGAACATCCGCGGCACCCGGATCTACCAGAGCGTTCTGTACATGCCGGTCGTGCTGTCGCTCGCGATCGTGGGCTTCATCGCCCAGCTGATGTACTCACCCGGCATGGGCTTCATCAACAACTTCCTCCAAGCCGTGACCGGCGACCCGAAGTGGGTCACCTCGGGCACCGCGATCGACTGGCTCGGCACGCCCGGCCTCAACTTCGCGATGGTGCTCGTCGCGGCCAGCTGGCGCCACGTCGGCTACATCATGGTGCTGTACCTTGCCGGGCTGAAGAGCGTGGACAACACACTGCGCGAGGCCGCAGCGATCGACGGCGCCAACGCCCGCCAAGTGTTCTTCCGGGTGGTCTTCCCGGTCATGGCGCCCATCAACGTGGTCGTGCTGGTGGTGACGATCATCGAGTCGCTGCGCGCCTTCGACATCGTCTACATCATCAACAAGGGCCTCAACGGCCTGGGCCTGCTGTCGGTTCTGATCGCCAACAACATCCTGGGCGAGGCGAGCCTCATCGGCTTCGGCTCGGCCATGGCGGTCATCCTGCTCCTGATCTCGATCGGCCCGATCATCTACTACCTGGCGCGAACCCTGGGCAAGGAGGCCGAATGACCGCCTCCACGGCGACGGCAGTTCGCCACCAAGTCGTGAGCGGCAAGCACAGGCGGCCGCACTACTTCACCCACGCCTTCCTGATCGTCGTCTCGCTGCTCTGGTTCATGCCCCTTGGATGGGCTGTCTACACCTCCCTGAGGCCGTATGCCGACACGGGCGGCAACGCGCGCGGCTACTTCTCGATCGGCGGCGCCTACAACCTGGACAACTTCTTCAAGGCGTGGGACCAGGCACAACTGCCGCTGCACTTCGTCAACACCATCGTGGTGGTGGTCCCGGCGCTGATCCTGATCCTGCTCTTCTCGTCGATGGTGGCCGTCGCAGTCAGCCGGTACAGCTTCCGGTTCAACCTCGCGATGCTGATGCTGTTCACCGCCGGCAACCTGCTCCCGCAGCAGGTGGTGATCACGCCCCTGTTCCGCCTCTACATCGCGCTGCCGCTGCCGACCTTTCTGAACCAGTTCGGCATCTGGTACGACTCCCTGTTCGGGATCGTCATGATCAACGTGGCCTTCCAGCTGGGCTTCTGCACGTTCGTGCTCTCCAATTACTTCAAGCAGGTGCCCAAGGAGATCAACGAGGCCGCGGTCGTGGACGGCGCGTCGGTGTGGCGGACGTACTGGTCCGTCCTTCTGCCCCTTGCCCGGCCGGCGCTGGCCGCCCTCGCGACGCTCGAGTTCACCTGGATCTACAACGACTTCTTCTGGGGCATCCTGCTCCTGCGGACCGGCGACAAGTTCCCCGTCACGTCCGCGCTGAACAACCTCCAGGGCCAGTTCTTCACGGACAACAACCTGATGGCCGCCGGCTCGCTCATCGTTGCGCTGCCGACGCTCATCGTGTACTTCGCACTCCAGAAGCACTTCGTCGCCGGCCTGACCCTCGGCTCCACCAAGGGCTAGGCGCCAGGGGCCCGGTCGCGAGGCAGGGCTCGCCCGGTCCAGGAGGACCCACCCCGCATGTCTCCCCAGCCCTGGGCCGATCCTGAGTTGACGGCGCGCGGGCGGCTGCCGATGCACGCCGTCCCCCACCTCGACCGTGTCCCGCTCGACGGCGAGTGGCGCTTCCAGCTCCTGCACCGGCCCACCGATCCGGTGGGCGCCGCCGCCACCGACTGGCGCCCGATCGCGGTGCCCGGCTGCTGGACGATGCAGGAGACGTGGGACAGGCCGCACTACACCAACGTGCAGATGCCGTGGCCCAACCGCCCGCCCGAGGTCCCCGAGGAGAACCCGACCGGCGTCTACGAGCGCACGTTCAGCCTGCCCGAGTCGTGGGCGGGCAGGCGCGTGGTGCTCCACGTGGGCGCGGCCGAGAGCGTGCTCATCGTGACGCTCAACGGCCAGGAGGTCGGGACCGGGAAGGACTCGCACCTCGCCCAGGAGTACGACCTCACCGACCGGCTCGTGCCGGGGCCCAACACGCTCCGCCTCACGGTCGTCAAGTGGTCCGACGCCAACTTTGTCGAGGACCAGGACCAGTGGTGGCACGGTGGCATCACGAGGCCGGCCTTCCTGTACGCCACCGGCCCGGCGTACCTCGCGGATGTGCAGATCGACGCCGGGCTGGAGCCGGACAACGCCACGGGCACGCTCGCGCTCGAGGTGCACGTGGGCTGGCGGCCGGGCCGCCGCGTCCCCGGCTGGCGGGTTGAGGCGCGCCTCGAGGGCCTCGACGGCGTGCTCCGTGCCGACGTCGCTGCCGCACCGCCGCAGCCCGGTGACTCCGGCAGCTTCGTCATCCCGGGTCCGCCGCGCCGGGGTCGCCTAGACCTCGAGTCCCTCGCCGCAGCCGACGCCCTGGCCGAGCCGGACGACATCGCGATGTGGGACGAGGCGAAACACGTCGTGATCCCGCCCCGCGTCGGCGTCGCCAAGATTGCCGCGCGGGTGCCGAGGGTCACGCCCTGGTCCGCCGAGGTGCCGGCGCTGCGGACCCTCGAAGTGTCGCTGGTCGGGCCCGACGGGGCCGTGGTTGAGCGCGTGGAGCGGCGCATCGGGTTCCGGCGCGTCGAGGCCACGACCAAGGAGTTGCTGGTCAACGGCCGCCCGGTGCTCATCCGCGGCGTCAACCGCCACGACTTCAACCCGCACACCGGCCGCGTGGTCTCCCCCGAGGACATGCGCGCCGACGTGGTGCTGATGAAGCAGTTCAACATCAACGCGCTGCGAACGTCGCACTACCCCAACGACCCGCTGCTGCTCGACGTGTGCGATGAGCTGGGCCTGTACGTCATCGACGAGGCGGACATCGAGAGCCACGCCTACTACGACGACGTCTGCAGGGACCCGCGCTACCTGAGCCAGTTCGTGGACCGGGTGTCCCGAATGGCTCGCCGGGACCGCCACCACCCCTCGGTGATCCTGTGGTCGCTGGGCAACGAATCCGGCTACGGCCCCAACCACGACGCCGCCGCCGGCTGGCTCCGCCGCTTCGATCCCTCGCGCCCGCTCCACTACGAGGGGGCGATGAAGTACGACTGGGCGAGCGCCCAGACCGCATCCGACATCACCTGCCCGATGTACCCGCCGATCGCCGCCATCGTGGCGCACGCGCAGTCCCCGGACCAGCGGCACCCGCTGATCATGTGCGAGTTCAGCCATGCCATGGGCAACTCGTGCGGGACCCTGGGCGAGTACTGGGACGCCATCGAGGCCACCCACGGGCTCCAGGGCGGCTTCCTCTGGGAGTGGCGCGATCACGGGCTGGACCAGCGCCTCGCCGACGGCCGCATCCGCCACGCGTACGGCGGCGACTTCGGCGACGTGCCCAATGACGGAACGTTCGTCACCGATGGCGTCACGTTCCCGGACCGGATGCCGAAGCCGGGGCTCTGGGAGCACAAGCAGATCCACGCCCCCGTGCGCGTCGTCTCCGGTGCGGGCGAGGCGCGCGAAGGCCGCGTGGCGCTCGAGAACCGCGGCGACTTCCGCGACCTCTCGTGGCTGCGCGGCACGTGGGAGATCGCGGACGAGGGCGCTGTGCTGACGCAGGGCAATCTGCCGCTGCCCGCGGTGGCGCCGGGTGAGCGCGTCGAAACGCAGCTGCCGGGCTTCGCGCTCCCCGAGGCCGACGGCCGCGAGCGCGTCCTGACGATCCGCTTCAGGCTCGCCGAGACGACCGCGTGGGCCCCAGCCGGCTTCGAGATCGGCTGGGCGCAGGTGGTCATCGAGCCAGCGGTCGGCGGGGATCTGCGCGCGACCTCCGGTGACGTGCCGCTCGACGCGGACGGCAACCTCGTCCATCCGTCGTTCGCGGCGCCGCCCGCACTGACACTGTGGCGCTCGCCCACCGACAACGACCGCATCGGCGGCATGGGCAGCCGGTGGGTCGCGTGGGGTCTGCCGAGCCTGACTCGGGCGCTGGTGGGCATCGAGAGGGGCGCCGAGGAGACCGTGGTGCGCACCGTCTGGCGGACGTCCGGCGGGATCGAGATCCCGCACGTGGCACGGCTGGGACGGACGCCCGACGGCGCGGTCCGGGTGACCGAGACGGTTGACGTCCCGGCGATCCTCGACGACCTGCCGCGCGTCGGCACGCTGCTGACGCTCGCCGCCGGGCACGAGTCCTACACCTGGTACGGCACCGGCCCGCACGAGACCTACCCCGACCGCGCCCGCAGCGGCCAGCTCGGCCGCTGGGCCTCCACGGTGGCGGCCCAGCTGGTCCCCTACGTGCGCCCGCAGGAGAACGGCGGCCACACCGGCGTCCGCTGGCTCGAGACGGGCGACGTGCGAATCGAGCTCGACCGGCCGCGCCAGGCCTCAGCGCTCCACGTCACGGCGCACGACCTCGACGCCGCCACGCACGATGACGAGGTGGTCCCCAGGCCGGAGACGTTCATCACGATCGACGCGGTCCACCGCGGCGTCGGCACCGCCTCCTGCGGACCGGATACCCTCGCCCAGTACCTCGTGCCAACCGGCACGCACACCTGGTCCTGGACGATCGAGACGCTGGAGTCGCTGCGCGCATGAGCATCGCCTGGAACCCCGAGAGCCAGGAATGGCACCTCCACAACGGCCGGACGTCGTGGGTCCTGGGCATCCTGCCAAACGGCTGGATCGGGCTGCACCACGCGGGCGCGCCGCTTGCGGTGGGGCCGTCGTACGCGCACCTCGGCCCCATCGACTTCCAGGGCTTCGACAACCGCGTGGGCGAGCCGGTGGGACTTGCGCTTCCGGTCCCGGGCCTGGGCGACTTCCGCGTTCCGGCGCTGGTCGTGGACGCGCCCGACGGCTCGCAGGTGGTGGAGCCGCGGTATGCGACCCACCGGATCATCGCTGGCAAACCGCCGCTCCCGGGCCTGCTCCCCGCCACGTACGCGGAGGAGGACGACGAGGCGGACACGCTCGAGATCGACCTCCTCGACGCGCCCACCGGCCTCACCGTCACGCTGGCGTTCTCGATCTTCCGCGACCAGCCGATCGTGGCGCGGTCGATGCGCCTCGCGAACGGTGGCACGGCCGGAGTCACCGTCCGGACCGCGATGAGCGCCACGCTCGACCTGCCCGACGACGACTGGAACCTCGTCACGTTCTCGGGCGCCTGGGCGCGGGAGCGCTTCCCGGTGGACCGCCCGCTGGTCCCCGGGCGCCAGGGCGTCGGCAGCCTGCGAGGCGGCTCGGGCAACGAGCACAACCCGTCCCTGGTCCTTCGCCGCCCGGCCACCACCGAGGCCGCCGGCGAGTGCTGGGGGATCGTGCTCGCGTGGTCGGGGAACTTCCTCGCCGAGGCCGAGGTGGGCCACTTCGGCACGACGCGCGTCCGCATCGGCGTGCACCCGGAGCAGTTCGCCTGGCCGCTCGACCCGGGCCAGTCCTTCGCGACGCCAGAGGCGCTCCTGGCCTGGAGCGGCGCCGGCCTGTCGGCGCTGAGCGACTCGCTGCACGAGCTCCTGCGCCACCGCATGGCCCGCGGACCGTGGCGAGACAGGGAGCGGCCCGTCCTGCTCAACAACTGGGAGGGCACGTACTTCGACTTCAACCACGACCGCATCGTGGCCATGGCCCGCGCCGCCAAGTCGATGGGCATGGAGCTGTTCGTCCTCGACGACGGCTGGTTCGGGCGCCGTGACAGCGACGACCGCTCGCTCGGCGACTGGGTCGTGGACGCTCGCAAGCTGCCGCACGGCCTCGACGGGCTCGCCCGCGAGGTGCGGGCGCTGGGCCTGATGTTCGGCCTGTGGATCGAGCCCGAGATGGTCAACCCCGACTCGGACCTGTTCCGCTCACACCCGGACTGGGTCATCGGCGTGCCCGGCCGCAAGCGGACCGAGAGCCGCCAGCAGCTGGTGCTCGACTTCGCGAACCCGACGGTCGTGGACCACATCGCGGGCGCCATCGGCGACGTGATCGCCAGTGCGCCCCTCGACTACGTCAAGTGGGATTGGAACAGGTTCATCACCGATCCGTTCTCCCCCACCCTGCCGCCCGGCCGTCAGGGCGAGTTCTTCCACCGGTACAACCTGGGCATGTACGAGCTCTACGAGCGGCTGACCACTCGCTTCCCGCACATCCTGTTCGAGTCGTGCGCCTCGGGCGGCGCGCGGTTCGACGCGGGGATCCTGGCGTGGGCGCCCCAGGCGTGGACCTCGGACGACACCGACGCGGTGGAACGCCTCAAGATCCAGTGGGGCACCTCGTTCGCGTACCCGCTGTCCTCGATGGCCGCCCACGTCTCCACGGTGCCGAACCACCAGACCGGTCGGATCGCCTCGCTCGACTTCCGTGCCGCCGTGGCCATGTTCGGCGCCTTCGGGTACGAGCTCGACCCGACAGCGATGAGCCAGGACGACCTGGCGGCCGTGCGCCGGCAGGTGGCGTTCTACACGGAGCGCCGCGACCTGTTCCAGTACGGGCGGTTCACGCGGCTGCGCTCGCCCTTCGAGGGCGACGGCAACGAGGCCGCGTGGATGGCGTCGGCGCGGGACGGCTCGCGCGCCGTGGTCGCCCACTACCGCGTCCTGCAGCACCCGTGGCCGCACCGCGACCGGCTGGTCGTCCGCGGACTGGACCCCGACGCCCGGTACGCGGTCACCTGCTGGGACGGCTTCGAGGGGCCGATGCCGACCATCGAGCGAGGCGGCGACGAGCTGATGACCGTGGGCCTGGGCATCGAGCCGCCCGACCCGATGCCGGTCGGCAACCGGGTCGGGGCGGATGGGCACCGACTCCTGCGGGGTGACTTCAGGGCGCGGCTGTTCGACCTGCGGCGGCTGTAGGCGCGGGACACGGTGGCCCGGCCTGCCGTGACGTGGAAGGTTCAGGCCAGCCGGCGTGCCCCCTCGGATGCCTCGACCTCGAACACGCGCGGCGTGAGGCCCGTCCGCGCAGGGTAGTCGCGCAGGACGCTCTCGCGCAGGGCGGGGACGGCGTCGCGGCGGACCAGGTTGATGGTGCAGCCGCCGAACCCGGCACCTGTGAGCCGCGCCCCGATCACGCCCGGCGTGGCGCGTGCGATCTCGACCAGCGCGTCGAGCTCGGGTGAGGAGACCTCGTACAGGTCGCGCAGCGAGGCGTGGCTGGCGAAGAACAGGCGTCCGACCTCCGCGAGGTCTCCCGCCTCGAACGCGGCGATCGTGTCGAGCACGCGCTGGTCCTCGTCCACCACGTGCTGGGCACGCCGGACGGCGACGGGCTCCAGGCGGTCGCGGACCGCGTCGAGCATCGCAGGCGTGACGTCTCGCAGGGCGGTCACCCCCGGCTCCAGCGCCGCGATCGCGGCCACGGCGGCGTCGCACTGCGCCCGGCGCTCGTTGTACGCCGACGCCTCGAGGCGGCGCGGCGAGCCCGAGTGGCACGCGACGAGCGCGAGGCCCTCGCCGACCAGCCGGATCGCGCGGTGCTCGAGGCTCCGGCAGTCGAGGAGCAGCGCCCGGCTGGGCTCGCCGAAGATGGACGCGAACTGGTCCATGATCCCGTTGTTCAGGCCGATGTAGCCGTTCTCGGACCGCTTCACCAGGTGGACGAGGCCCATGGGGTCCACCGCCGGACGCTCCCCGCCCGAGAGCGCCCAGGCCGAGACCACCTCGAGCGCGGCCGACGACGACAGCCCGGCGCCCTGCGGCAGGTCCGACGCGAGCACGCCCCGGAACCCGGTCACCGGCAGCCCGGCCTCGGCCAGCGCCCAGCCCATGCCCGCGACGTAGTCGATCCAGGCGTTCTGGCGTCCGCCGGGGGCCCGCGCGGCGAACTCCCGCGCCTCGCCCGTCTCGGCGAGCGTGAGCCTCGCCACCCCGTCATCGGCGGGCACGAGGGCGATCGCGATCCCCCGCTCGATCGCGACCGGCAGCACGAAGCCCTCGTTGTAGTCGGTGTGCTCGCCGATCAGGTTGACGCGCCCGGGGGCGAACACCACGCGCACATCGCCGGGCCGCGCGGCGGCTTCCGGATGGACCTCGCGCAGGCGCGCGGCGAGGGCGTCCGGATCGCGGGCGAGGGCGGCGGCAGTGGGATCCGGTCGTGCGTCGGGCATGGTCGAAGCCTACCCTGCCGAAGGCCGCGTCGCGCGCCCAGTCGTCCTCGCGCCTGCGCTCGGCGGTCAGCCCAGATCGCCTCGCAGATACCGCGTGAGCGTCGGGCCAACGAGCCTCCCCAGCTCGTCGGACGACGTGGACGTGATGGGCTCGAGCCGCGCGATGTAGCGCGCCATGGCGAGGCCGATCAGCTGGCTGCCGACGAGCGATGCGCGCAGCGCGGCATCGGGCGTCCGCATCAGACTCGCGATCGCCTCAAGCGGACCGTCCACGAGGATGCCACGGACCATCGTGGCGGCAACCGCGTCGCTTGTCGCCGAGCGCGCGACGCCCAGGAGCGTGGGCTGGACCTCCGGTCGGTCCCAGAGCGCCACGAAGGTGCGGACGATCCGATCGCCCAGCTGCTCCGGCGGACCGGCAGCGATCGACGGGAACAGATCCCCGAGGTTGACGGGAAACTCCATCGCGGCCACGAACAGCTGCTGCTTGGACCCGAAGTAGTGGTGGACGAGGGCCGGGTCCACGCCAGCCCGCGCGGCCACGTCCCGCACGGAGGTGCCGTCGAAGCCACGCTCGGCGAACATCGCCCGCGCTGCGGCGAGAATGCGGCCGCGCGTGTCGCCCGAGCCCGGTCGGCGACCTCGCCGTCCGCCCCCCCGCTCCCCCTCCGCCGCTTTGCCTGGGCTCACACCACGTCCCGGCGGATCGTCCGCGACGCCACCGCGGCGAACAGCACGGCGATCACCGCCAGCACCGCGATGTCCACCTGCACCGCCGCCACGGAGAGGTCCGCGCCACGGATGAACACCTCGCGGAGGGCGTCCACGGCGTAGTTGAGCGGCATCAGGTGGACCAACGGCTGGAGCACCGAGGGCAGGCTGTCAACCGAGAACAGGACGCCTGAGAGCAGGAACTGCGGCACCAGCACCACCGGGATGAACTGGATGACCTGGAGCTCGGTGCGGGCGAAGGTCGAGAGGAAGATCCCTAGGCTGACCGCCCCCAGCGCCAGCAGCAGGACCACGACGAAGGCGAGCAGCGGGCTGCCCGCCATCGCGATCCCCAGCCCGAGCGAGAACTCCGGCAACGGCCCCAACGCTGGCACGTGGACGGTCCCGAGCGACCAGCACAGCAGGATGGCCACCTGGATCATGGCGAAGAAGCCGAAGCCGAGGGTGTAGCCGGTGACCACCTCGCCGCGCGTCACGGGCGTCGCCATCAGCCGCTCGAGGGTGCCGCCGGTGCGCTCGCGCAGGAACGACACGCCGGTGAGCAGGTACACGAAGAAGTACAGGAAGAACGCCACGATGGCGGGCGCGAACGGCGCCATCGGGTCGGAGCTCGGCGTGCCGTACACCGTCTCCCGGGCAACGGTGGGCAGGACCACGCCCAGCGACGACGCCAGGCCGCCCAGGATCGCCGTGCTGACGGCCTGGATCTGGGCGCCGTCAGCGGCAGCGTCGAGACCCTTGGTGACGAGCGTGATCTGGGCGCCCGAGGGGCCGGCAAGATTGGCCGGCACGAGGATCGCGATCGTCGACGACCCGTCGCGGACGGCGGCACGGGCCGCATCGGGCGAGTCGACCTGCGTCACCGTCATGCCCGCGTGGGTCAGGGTGGTGCCGATCTGCTGCGCCACGAGGGTCGCGGCGGGCCCGGTACCCTCGCTCGCGATGGCGACGCGGACCTCCGGCGCCGTCGAGCCGCGCAGGATGAACGTGAGCAGGCCCGTGACCACGATCGGGGCGATGAACAGGAGGGCGAGTGACGGCCGGTCGCGCCGGATCTCGATGATCACGCGGCGGACGATGGCCCGCAGGCGTCGCGGGTTCATGCGACAGCCTCAGTCTCGCCGGCGAACCGCAGGAACGCGGCCTCGAGGTTGTCGGTGCCTGCCTCCGCACGGAGCGCGGTGCCGGTTCCCCGGGCGATCACGAGCCCGGCGCGGATGAACAGCAGCTCGTCGCAGCGGTCGGCCTCGTCCATGACGTGGCTCGACACGACGATCGTGGTGCCCGCGTCGGCGAGCCGGCGGAAGTGGCTCCAGAACTGGACCCGGAGGAGCGGGTCCACGCCCACGGTCGGCTCGTCGAGGAACAGCACGGGCGGCCGGTGCACGAGCGCGCAGGCGAGCGAGAGGCGTCGGCGCTGTCCGCCCGACAGCGTGGCGGCGATCGACGTCGCACGGTCAGCCAGGTCGACCAGCCGCAGCGCCTCGTCAACCTGCGTCGGGTCCTCCACGCCGTACGCCGCCGCGAAGAAGCGGGCGTTCTCCCCAGCGGTCAGCGACGGGTACACGCCGTCGCCCTGGGTCATGTACCCGATCCGGGCGAGGTTCGCGCGGTCCGGCATCCGGACGCCGAGGACGCGCGCCTCCCCCTCGGTGGCTTTCGTCATGCCGGTGAGCAGCCGGATCAGCGTGGTCTTGCCGGAGCCGTTGGGACCGAGCAGGCCGTAGATGCGACCGGGCGCGAGGTCGAAGGTCATGCCGTCCACCGCCCTCACCGGCCCGAACTGCTTGACGAGCCCGACCGCCCGGATGGCAATCTCCCCGGCGTCGGGAGCCGGGCGCTTGGCCGATGAGGAATTCGTCATGCGATGAATTCTATAGCCGCGGTGGGTGGCGCGGACATCGAGTCCGCAGGGCGGCTCGGCCCCTCGGTCGCGGTCCTGGCGACTACGCCGCGCGAGGCGACGCCAGAGATGCCGTCCCATCCGCGCGGGGCAGGCTGAACCACCCGACCGCGACGCCGGACGCCGCAGCCGCAGCCGCCAGCCCGAACACGGCGACCGGCCCCGGCCCGGCCCACAGGAGCCCACCGCCCACGTTGGCGACGAATGCCGCCACGCCCGCGGTGGCCAGCGACAGCAGCGACTGCCCCGATCCCTGCAACGACGGCGGGAGCAGGGCACGGATCGTGGTGACACCGCCGACCCACATCCCCGACCACGCGACGCCGTAGAGTACCGACGCGGCGATGATGTGCTCCGGCGTGGGCGCGAGGGCGAACCACGCGAACACGACCGCCAGCCCCGCGAAGGCACCCGCCACGACAGGGCGCGGCCCGAACCGCGCGAGCAGGCGCGAAATCACCGGCATCGCCACGACCTCGACGGCCGCGGTCGTCCCCGCGGCGAGGCCGATCGTGCCCGACGCCCCGCCCAGGCGCGCGATCTGCAGCGGCAGGAAGGTGAGGGCCGCGAACACCCCGACATTCGCGAGGCCGAACGCGAGCAGGACGCCCGGCAGGCGCGGCTGCACCGCGAGCGCCTGGCGCACGGCCCCGCCGCGTCCAGCCACGGGGCGCGCCCGGGCGACGTCCGGAATGCCGAGCGCGATCAGCGACGCGAGCAGGGCCAGCGCCACGAACGCCGGCACTGCCGCCCCGTATCCGGTTGCCTCGAACAGGGCGCCCGCGACCAGGGTCGCCACCGCAAACGACGCGCTCTGCAGCGCACGGACGGGACCGTACTGGCGTCCGGGATCGGCGAGCGTGTTCACCGCAAGCGCGTCCTGGAGCGGGAACAGCAGTCCGTACAGGCTTGCGAACACGAGGTACGCGAATCCCACGGCGACGAGGGGCAGGGGCAGGGCGAAGACGGCCAGGACGGCTGCCGACAGCCCCATGGCCAGCGCGAGCGCGCGCCCGCGTCCCAGCACCACATCAGCGAGGTGGCCCCACACGGCGGCGACCCCGACATACGCGGCGGACACGGCGGCGCCGATCAGGCCGAGCCAGGTCGGCGAGATGCCGCGCTCCACGAGGATCGCCGGGGCGAACGGCGTGAACACCGAGTTGACGACGCCGTTCACGACGAACAGCAGGACGACGAGGCCGACGGCGCGGCCGGGATGCGGCATGGCGCGGCGGGCGCCGGTCAGCTGAAGCGAGCCCGCAGCCGCGGGAGGATCAGCTCGCCGTACCGTGCGATGGCCGCCTCCTGGGCCTCGCCCGGGAAGTGGAAGACCAGGTGGTTGAACCCGTAGGCGAGATAGGGCGCAATCTGCTCCACGTGCTCGTCGGGGTCGGAGGAGACGAGCCAGCGCTTGTGCGCGTAGGGCTCGGCCTCCTTGGCGGCCTCCTCCATCGCGAGCGCGTCGTGGATGTCCATCTTCTTCTCGGCGGGGAGCGCGAGCGCCGCCCAGACCTTGGTGTCCTCGAACGCCTGGTCCCGGTCCGTGTCGAACGAAACCTTCATCTCGATCATCTTGTCCATCGTCGAGGCGTCGCGGCCCGCCTTCTCCGCGCCCTCGGCGAGGCCCGGCAGGAGCGTCTGGGTGTAGAGCTCCTCGCCCTTGCCGCTGGTGCAGATGAGCCCGTCCGCGATCCGCCCCGCCAGGCGCGCGGCGGCCGGCCCGGAGGCGGCGATGTAGATGGGCACGGGCTGGTCCGGCCGGTCGTAGATCGTGGCGTTGGCCGTGCGGTAGTACTCACCCTCGATGGTCAGGCGCTCGCCAGCCCAGAGCTGCCCGATCAGCCCGACGCTCTCCTTGAGGCGCGCGAACCGCTCGCTCTGCTCGGGCCACGGCACGCCCACGGGCGTCTCGTTGAGGCTCTCGCCAGTGCCCACGCCGAGGATCACGCGGCCGGGCGCGAGCAGCCCGAGCGTCCCGAACGCCTGCGCCACGACGGCGGGGTTGTAGCGCAGCGTGGGGGTCAGGACGGAGGTGCCCAGCACCACCCGCTTCGTCGTCTGTGTCGCCGCGCCGAGCCAGACGAGCGCGTTCGGCGCGTGGCCGTCGGTGTGGCGCCAGGGCTGGAAGTGGTCGCTGGTCCAGACCGAGTCAAACCCGGCGTCCTCGGCGGCGACCGCGAGGTCGAGGAGGCGCTGGGGCGGGAACTGCTCGGCGGAGGCCTTGTAGCCGAGGCGGAGGGCGGGCATTCGGGCTCCTTGCGGTGTCGGGAGCGGGTCAGGGACGGCGGGGCGGGCTCGGGCGCCCGTCCTCCGCTGATTGTCGCATCAGCCCGCGATCGCGAGCACCGCCGCCCCCAGCAGGACCATCACGGACCCCGACAGCCGCAGCGTGGTCTCGCGCCGCGTCACGGCCTCGCGCAGTTGGAGGACCCCATACGCAGAGGTGATCAGCACCGCCGACTCGCGGAGCGGCCCGACGAGGGACACCTCGGCGCGTGAGAGGGCGAACAGGATCAGCGAGTAGGCGGCGAGGGTCAGCATGCCGGCGATCATCGCCGTGCGGAGGTTGAGACTGCCCGCCTCGGCCGCGAAGGCGCCCCCAGCGAGGCGGGGCCGGGCGATGTCGATCAGCCCGAGGCCGGCGGCCGCCACGCCCCACAGGATCGCGGCGTAGAGCCATGGCGCGGTGAGCTGCACGCCCACCCTGTCGAGGCTCGTGTAGGTGGCGATCATCAGCCCGGTCAAGAGCGCGAAGCCGGCCGCGCTCCGATGCCCGGCGTGGACGCTCTGAAGGAAGCGCCACGGCCGCTGGACGGTAAGCAGACCCGCGAGCAGCAGCAGCACGCCCGCCACCGCGCCGGGCGCCAGCCGCTCGCCCAGCACGGTGATCCCCACGATCACGATGAGCAGCGGCGCGCTCCCCCGAGCCAGCGGCGACACGGTCGAGAGGTCGCCGCGCCGGTAGGCGGCCGCGAGGAAGACGAAGTAGGCGATCTCGGCGAGGCCCGAGAGGAACCCGATGACGAGGGCCTGCTGCGGGATCGCCGGCTGCCCGAACACGAACCAGCCGAGCGCAGCGGTTGGCGCCAACACGCAGAACGCGGCGATCATCCCGACGGTCGCGGTCCGCAGCGGGTCGCCGGCCGTCTTGAGCAGGATGTTCCAGGTGGCGTGCATGACCGCCGAGACGAGCACGCAGGCGAGGGCGATGGAATCCACGCGGGGAGTCTACGGGCCGGGTCGCCTCCGGCGGCGGGCCCGCCGAGGGTGGCGTCGTCGTCGTCGTCAGCGCGCGACGTCCCTCCGGGTCATCCCCCACGCCCCCAGCCCGATCCCGCCGAACGCGATCGCGAGGCAGGCGACGATGCCGACCGGGTCCCAGGTGCCGAGCATCGGCTGACCCATGTGCGCCGTCAGCGCAAGCTGGTGGAACCAGTCGGGCAGGTTGAGGGGGGCCGAGAGCAGGTCGATGAGGTAGGTGACGATCACGATGACGGCCGTGATCTCGGCCGCCAGCGAGGTTCGCCACAGGCCGCCCACGGCCACGCCGACGCCGACGAACGCCGCGGCGACGAGCCCGAACGACGCGGAGCCGAGGAGCGCATCGCCGGCCGCGGCCCCCCCTGCCGCCGAGCCGACAAGGATCCCGACGACCCACAGGGCGGTCGCCACGACCACCGCGAGCAGGGCGCCGACGCCCCCTGCGACAACCCACATCGCGCGCGACAGCGGCGTGGAGAGCACGACCTCGAGGCGACCGTCATTCTCGTCCGAGGCCCACTTCGACACGAACGTGGCGGCCGCGAAGCCGGCCACGATGAGGAACAGCTCGAGGTAGAGCTGGAGCCAGGCGCCGGGCGTCGCGAAGTCGAAGCCCGGGAAGATCCTGCCGAACGCGTCGGACAGGCCCGGGTCCTTGCCGATCGTGTCCGAGAAGGAGCCGACCAGCGATGCGAGCATCGCACCCCAGAACGCCAGGCCGAGACCCCACGCCAGGGCTCGCGGCAGCTGGTCGCCGAAGGCGCGGCTCACCGGCCCCCTGACACCAAGGACGCCGTCGGGCAGCGAGGGCAGCGACAGCCCCGTCGTGACGCCGAGGTCTCGCCGGCCGAACAGCTCGACCCCGATCCCGATCAGCACGACGCCCACAATGCCGACGGCCAGGACCGGCCCCCAGTCGTAGATCCCGACCAGCGGGATGTTGTCGTAGGTCCAGTAGAACGGGCTCAGGTGCCGCAGCGGGCCGCCCACGTCGAGCCCGCTGACCAGCCAGGTCAGGAGCATCGCGAGCGAGGCGATGCCGGCCGAGCCGCCTCGCCCGAGGTACGGCGCGAGCACCAGGGTCAGGCCGCCGAAGAACATGGCGGTGAACCCGATCGAGATCGCATAGGCCAACGAGGATTCGAGCGGGATCCGGTCGCCGAGTGACGCGTCGCCGAACGCGTAGGCGCTCAGGGTCTGCATCACGGCCAGCACGACCAGCGCCGCCCAGACCGCCGTGAGGTGGGCTGCGATCTTCTCGATCGCGATCCGCCGCTTGCCGAACGGCGAGGTCGCCACGATGTCGAGGCTGCCCTTGGCGGACTCGCCGGCGAGCGTGCCCGACAGGGCGAGGATCGACCACAGCGCGGTGCCCAGGCTGAACAGCGAGCCGTACTTCCAGGTGACGTACCCACCGAGGGTGCCCAGCTTGTCGCCCATGAGCGTGACGTTGCCGAACATGTTGACCATCGCCGCCGGCATGCTGCCGACGAGCGTTCCCAGCTCCTTGCGGACCTCCGGGGTCGGGAACACGGTGCCGATCGCCGCGCCGAGCACGAGCGCCAGTCCGCCGAACATGCCGGCGGCGATGATGAACGACAGTCGCGAATCACGAATCGTCTTGCCGTAGATGCTGCCGAGGCCGTAGACGCGCTTGTACAGCGGGATCGGCGGGAACGTTGCCGCGGGATGGCGCGGCGCGCCGGCGCTAGCGGCCATCGGACCCTGCCTCGACGGCCTCGCGGCCGTACTGCGCCAGGAACGTCTCCTCGAGCGACGGCTCGCGCGAGACGAAGTCGAGCAGCTCGTACTGGGCGGCGGCGCGGACGACCGGCGTGATCGTGCCAGCGACCCGCATCCGCAGGACGTGGTCCTCGGCGACGACGTCGCTCACGCCCGGCAGGTGGGCGAACGCGTCGGACGGCACCGGCCCGGCGAAGCGGAGCTCCACCTGGTGGTGCGCCAGGTCGCGCAGCCCCTCGACCGTGTCGAGCTTGGCGATCTGGCCGTCTCGGATGATGGCGACGCGGTTGCAGCTCTTCTCGACCTCGGACAGGATGTGCGAGGAGAGGAACACGGTCGCGCCGTCGGTCACGCACTCGCGGAGCGTGTTGAAGAACGTCTGCTGGACCAGCGGGTCGAGACCCGACGTGGGCTCGTCGAGGACCAGCAGCTCGGGCTTGTGCTGGAGGGCGGCGATCACGCCGACCTTCTGCTTGTTGCCCTTGCTGTACTCCTTGAACCGCTTGCCCGTCTCGAGCTCGAACCGCTCGATGAGCGAGGCCTGGTAGACGGGGTCGACGCCGCCGCGCAGGTTCGCGAAGTACTCCAGCGTCTGCTTGCCGGTCAGCCGGTCGTAGAGCGTGAACTCGCCAGGGATGTAGCCCACGCGCTTGTGGATCGCGACCGGGTCGGCGGTGGATCCGATGCCGAACACCGTGGCCCTGCCGCTCGTCGGCCGGATGAGGTCGAGCGTCGTGCGGATGGTCGTGGTCTTCCCGGCGCCATTCGGACCCAGGAAGCCGAAGACCTCGCCCTGCTGCACCTCGAGGTCCACGTCGATGATCCCGCGGCTCCTGCCGTAGGACTTGGTGAGCTTCTCGAGGGCGATGACGGGGGTCATGGGCACTCCTTCCTCAGGCGAACCAGGTGCGCAGCGAGTCGGGGCCGATGAGCGTGAAGCTGCCGGCCGGCAAACCGAGGATCCGCTCGATCGCCTCGTCGTAGGCGTGGAGGAACCGTTCAACTTCCTCATAGGGCACGCGGCCTTCGAGGCGGTCGATGAGCAGGCGGCGGATCGCGTCCGTCGAGCCCGCCAAAAGGGCGGTGACGACCACGGCGGCGTGGTCGGCGGACGACGGGTCCATCGTCCCCTCCGCCACGCCCTGTCGAAGGATTGCCGCCATCAGGGGCCGGAACTCCTCGTACGCGGCCGCCTCGGCGCGGACCCTGGCGAGGTCGTTGCCGGGCTGGTACCAGGAGCGGATGAGCGGCAGCAGCAGGTCACTGCGAGCGGACTTCCAGCTGCCCGCCGTGGCGAACAGGGTCTGGAGCTTCTCGAGGGCGCTGAGCGACGGGTCCTCGGCGACAGGCGTCAGGACGGTCATCCCGATCGCGGTCATGCGCTCGATGACCGCCTCGAGGATCGCCTCCTTTGACCCGAAGTAGTGGTACAGGGCGCCGCGCGAGCAGCCCAGCTCGTCCTGGACGCTCTGGATGCTCATCGCGTCATAGCCGCGGGCGCGAATCAGCCGCTCCGCGACGTCGAGGATCTCGTCGCGGCGGACGGCGTGCGCGGTGGCGTTGCGGGTGCGGGCCATGGGGTTGTGAATTCTCCGACCGACTGTCGGTCGGATTATAGGGCGGGCGCGCACGTCACGCGCGTGCCGCCTCCGTCGTGTGGCCGTCCGCGAGGTCGCGGACGAGGATCCGCCACGTGAGCGCGCCGCTTGCCGCTGGGGCGTCGGCGTAGTGCCACTCGCTCCAGGCGGACCCGCGACCCGCTCACCGTCGGCACCCACGCGGCGTCGCCCGCAGTGTGGGCGATCGCGTTGACGGTCCCAGCTACGAGATCGACGAGCCAGACCGTGCGCCCTTGCCCGGCATCGCCGCCGTAGCCGACCTCGTCGAAGGCCACGCTGGCGCCGTCGGTCGACATGCGGTGGATCCGCACACCGGACGGCAGGGGGAGTAGGTGAGCGCCCAGACGAACGCCTGCAGGTCCACGCCGGCGACGGTCGCGTACGTGGCCAGCCGCCCGATGGTGGCGGTCTGGACCGCGACAGGTCCTGCGGCCCGGTCGGCGAGGAGGCGGGCACCGGCGGCGACCTGACCGCTCACGCGAAGGCCCACGGAGGGGATGCAGCCGTCGGGGCTGGGGACCAATCTCGATTGGTCGATCTGGTCGGGGCGAGGGGATCCGCGCCTCGGGCACTCGGCAGATGCGCGGGCTCGCGGTGTCGATGGGCGGGCGCCAGCGCTATATCAGCCGACCGGCCGCGCGCATCCCCCGGATAAGATCCCGAACGCCTCGCGCAGCCGTTCCGCAATGCCGAGCGGCTCGGCGCCGGCCGACGCCGCGCCGACGTCCCGGAGAGTGGCCCGCATAGCCGACGCGGCGGCCCGTGCGATCACCGAGGCGGCGAACGCCAGCTCCGCCTGCGGCCGCTCTGGCGCCACGGCCGTGAACCGGTCGAGAAGCACGTCGGCGAGCCGGTCCTCCCAGTCCGCGAAGACGCGAACGAGGCGTCCTGCGACCACTGGGTCGGACGGGTCGATGCCCATCGGCGAGCTCGGCCCACCGCCGGCAAGCGGCGTCGCCCCGTCGCGTGCGGCGGCTGCGGATCCAACCACGGCGACCATCGACTCGAGGATCGACACCAGCGGCGGCTCGCCGAGCGGGCGCCCCCGGACGGCGCGCTCCACGGCCGCGAACAGGGCGGCCACATCGAGCACCAGCAGGTCCTCTTTCGAGCGGAAGTAGCGGAAGAACGTGCGCTGCGAGACGTCCGCGGCGTCGGCGATCTGCTGCACGGTGGTCGCGGCGAACCCCTGGCGGGCGAACAGCTCCCGTGCCGCGCGCTGGAGGTCCTCGCGGGTCCGCGCTTTGTGCCGCTCTCGGCGGCCGACGGGCTCGATGGCGTCCATGGGCGGACTCTAACAGTTAACTGGCAGTTGTAACAACTGGCATAGTTGCCAGTTAGCCTCTGGGCAGGCCACGCTCCGCCGGACGTCCCGGTGACCGCGACCCCGTGGCCGGGGGCGCGACCGGGTGGACCCTCCCGACCGACGACGAGACGATCGGGTCTGGACCTTCTTCCGCTCACGGCGGCCCACGGCGTTGGGCGAAGTCATGGAAGCACGATCGCGCCGAGTGGCAGCACTGGCAACTGGCATTATTGACACGTTCGTGGTCAGCGGGTACCATCCCGGAACTCTCACCACCGTCAGGTCCGCGAGGTCCAGCGTCGATGTCCACCCAGTCCCGCGGAGGTCGTCCCGCCGATCCAGCGGCCGACGGCCCCGCGACCGCACCGGGCCGGTCCATCGGGCGCCTCGAGCGACTGGGCCTCGCGGCCGCCCGCCATCCGATCGCCGTCATCGCGCTCTGGCTCCTTCTGCTCGCGGGCAGCCTCGTCGGGCGCCAGACGGCCGGCGGCGTCTTCAGCGACAACGTGGATCTGCCCGGCTCGCAGGCGTCGGCGGGCGCCGACCTCCTCGCGGCACACCAGCCGGCGGCGGGCGGCTACAGCGGTCTCATCGTCTTCCACGTCGAGTCCGGCACGCTCGCGGACCACCGGGCCTCCATGGGCCAGGCGCTGACCGCCATCGGGGGGCTGCCGCACGTCCTGTCGACGTCGGATCCGCTGGCACCCGGCTCGCCGGCGCTGTCGGCCGACGGCCGCACCGCCTACTCGACCATCCACCTCGACGTCGAGCCCAAGACGCTCGGCCCGGCGTGGCTCGCGAGCCTGGACGCCGCGACCGCCCCGGCCCGGACGGATGGCGCGCAGGTGGAGTACGGCGCGGGCCTCGACCAGCTCACCCGGCCGGCGCCGTCGGAAGCCCGCTCGGAGGTCCTCGGCTTCGCCGTGGCCGTGCTCGTCCTGCTGGTGACGTTCGGCAGCCTCCTGGGTGCCGCGCTGCCGCTGCTCACGGCCGTGGTCAGCGTGGTCGTCGGCCTCAGCATCCTCACCATCGTCGCCGGGGTCATCACGTTCGGCACCGCGGCGCCGACGCTGGCGGTGATGATCGGGCTGGGCGTCGGCATCGACTACGCGCTCTTCCTCACGACCCGGTTCCGGCAGGCGATCATGGACGGGGTGGACCCGGTCGTCGCCGCGGGGCGGACGGTCGCCACGAGCGGACGCTCCGTCGTCGTCGCGGCGGTCACCGTCTCGGTGGCGTTGCTCGGCCTGTACGCGTCGGGCATCTCCTTCATCGGCCACCTGGGCCTCGCCGCGGTCTTCACCGTCGTGGTCGCGGCTCTCGGGGCGGTCACGCTCGTGCCTGCCGGCCTCGCGCTCGCCGGGCGGCGCATCGACCGCTTCCACGTGCGACGGCCGGTCGCGGAGACGACGGCGTCGGGATCGGGCGGCTGGGAGCGCTACGCGCGCCTCGTCTCCCGCCGGCCCTGGCAGTTCCTCACCGGCGGTGTCCTCGTGCTCGTGATCCTGATGATCCCGCTCCTCTCGATCCAGCTCGGCCACGTGGACGACAGTGCCGACCCCTCGGGCTTCACCGACCGACGGGCGTACGACCTCATCGCGATGGCGTTCGGGCCCGGCGCCAACGGGCCGTTCACGGTCGTCATCGACGCGAGCCGTGCGACGGTCCCGGCAATCACCCTGGCGACCACCGTGCGGAAGGACCTGGCCGCCACGGCGGGCGTGGCCCGCGTCTCGCCGCTCGAGCCGTCGCCGGACGGCGCCCTGCTCGTGGGCTCGGTGGTGCCCGCCACCTCGCCGCAGGACGCGGCGACCGCGACGCTGTACCGCACGTTGGTCGACACGACGCTCCCCGCCGCGCTCTCGGGCACCGGCGCCTCGGGCTACGTCACGGGGAACACCGCGGCCCTCATCGAGTTCCGCGACACCCTCGTGAGCGGGCTGCCGCTCGTCGTCGCGGTCGTCGTGGGCACCGCGTTCCTGCTGCTGATGGTCGCCTTCCGGAGCGTGCTCGTCGCGCTGAAGGCGGCTGCGCTGAACCTGCTGTCGATCGGTGCGTCCGTCGGCTTCGTCGTGGCGGTCTTCCAGTGGGGCTGGGGGCGCAGCCTGCTCGGGTTGCCGGAGAACGTGCCGATCGAGTCCTATGTCCCGATGATGATGTTCGCGATCGTCTTCGGGCTGTCGATGGACTACGAGGTCTTCCTGCTCTCCCGGATCCGAGAGGCCTGGGACTCGACGCACGACAACACCGGGTCCGTGGCGGCCGGCCTCTCCTCCACCGCGCGCGTCATCACGGCCGCAGCCCTCATCATGGCGAGCGTGTTCATCGCGTTCGTGACGTCCGACCAGGTCGTCATCAAGATGCTCGCGGTGGGCCTCGCGGCGAGCGTCCTCATCGACGCGACGGTCGTGCGCATGGTCCTCGTCCCCGCCACCATGACGCTGCTCGGCGACGCGAACTGGTGGCTGCCGCGCTGGCTCGACCGGGTCCTGCCGCACATCGACATCGAGGGCGGCGCCGGAGGCGTCGGCGACGCGCCTGCGGCGCCGGCAGGCCGACCGGCGGATGAGCCTCTGCCGGCCGCCGCCGGGGCAGCGCCCGGGCACACGCCTGAAGCGGGGCCGGCGTCATGACGCGGCCGGATCCGTGGCTCCTCCTGCCGCGCGATGCAGCCCGGTACCGCGGTCCCCGGGCCGCCGTCTGGTTCCTCGTCCTCTACACGGTCGTGGCGACGGCGCGCAGCCTGGTCCACATCCTGGCGCCTGACAGCGGCGCCGGCACGATCGCCGGCATGGACACGGCGGTCGCCGGCGGTGCGAACATCGTCGCCCTGCTCGCCCAGTGGGGCGGTGCGCAGCTCGGGATGGCGCTGGCGGCGTGGATCGTCCTCTGGCGCTATCGCGGCCTGGTGCCGCTCATGATCGGGGCGGCCATGCTCGACAACGTGCTGCGGATCCTCATCGGCCTGGAGAAGCCCCTCGTCACGGCGGGCACGCCGCCGGGAGCCCTGAGCTGGGTGGTCGCCCCGCTCTGCGCGGTCTTCCTCGTGATCGCGCTCATCCCCCGGAGTGACGCCCGCGAGCCGTGACCGACCGGGTCGAGCGGGATCCGCGCGGATCGGATCGGCCCGATGCCTCTTGTCTGCCCGCCAGGCGACGCCCATCATCCGGGCCTGACGGACACCGCCCTCGCCCACGGCTTCGCGGAAGTCATTTGGATATGGTCGGCGCGAGAGGTCTCAAGCCTCCGGGGACGACCTCATTGCCTCCCGTTCGATGTGGCAGATGGCTCACATCGCACCGGGAGGCTCTCATTGCACATCGTGGTGCCTTGGTGGGCTAGAGCCGACAGCTTACGGGTGAACGTTCGCAGCATCGTGGCAAGGCGCGTCTCACGATCCTTGCGGGCGGCTGGCTGACACGATGCAGCCCAGCTCTACT
>JBBIIL010000016.1:0-44413 GCA_037446495.1 Chloroflexota bacterium
GTCGGTGTCGATCGTGCCGTAGAAAAAGGGTGTGTCGGTGCCGGCGCGGGCGGCTCCGGCTGGTCGGCCTGGCCCCGGGGTTGGGGTTCCGGGCCAGCCACGGGGTCAGCGAGGGCGGCAGCGGCGGTCGCCATCTGGCGGGCCGCGATCATCCGGCGCCGCTTGAAGCGGACGCCCATGCCCACGCCGTGGACCGCGGTGACGCCCGCAACTCCCCCGAGGACGACCCCACCCACCATGTCGGTGGTGACGTTGGGCAGGAACGGCACCGGTGCCGGGAGCCGCTTGTACGCCGGGCCCATCTCGTTCCAGAAGCTCGGCGTCATGCAGCCCACGCAGCCGTGCCCAGAGCGCACGTTCCAGCTGGTCTGCTGGCCGTAGCGGACGGTAGGGCAGTTGCCCATTGTCTCGGGGCCCTTGCAGCCGAGCTTGTACAGGCACCAGCCCTTCTGGGCGCCCTCGTCGCCCCACTCGGTGGCGTACTCGCCGAACTCGAAATGGGGGCGTCGCTCGCACTGGTTGTGGATCAGGTTCCCGTACCCCGAGAGTGGGCGACCGGCCAGGTCCGCCGGGGGCAGCTCATTGAACGTGATGTGGTGGACGATCACCGCGGCGAGGTTCACCGGGTTCAGCGGGCACCCCGGCAGGGCGACGTACTTGCCGGAGGGGACCATGTTCCGAATGCCGCCCGCGTGGGTGGTGTTCGTGCCCGCAGCCGGCGCGCCGCCGTCGCAGGCGCACGAGCCCGCCGCGATCGTGGCGATGGCACCGGCCGTGACCTCCCGGATCACATCCGCCGCCGGCCGGCCGCCGACGAGGCAGTACGCGCCGGACGCGCCGTCCGGGATGGACCCCTCGACCACGGCGAAGTAGCCGTTGGGATAGAGGTCCATCGCGCTGGTCAGGGCGAGCTCGGCGTCGCCGCCGGCCACGGCGAGGAAGCTGTCGTGGTACTGGACATTGAGCACATCGAGGAACAGCGAGACCGCGCTCGGGTCGGCTGAGCGCAGCAGGGCCTCCGTGTCGCCACCGCACGCCTGGCCGCGGATCCAGATCACCGGCAGTCGCTTGCTGGTCCCGACCGCGGCAGCGATGCGCGGCGCGAAGGTGACGGGGAGGGCGAGCGCAGTGGCCATGGCTGCAGAGAACTGGAGGAACGAACGACGGGTCATGCCCCGCCGCACCAGTGCGGCGTACAGCCCGTCCTCCCGCATCGCGCGACCTCTTGCCTCTGCGCACCACCGGCCGCGGGTGATCCCGCAGCGGCGAATGGAGCGGCCAGGGGACGCCGGAGACCATCTTGTCCGACAGGGGTCCTTGCGGCTCAGACCCGATCGTCCCCGTGCCGGGGTGCCAAGGGCACGGGAACCGCGTGCCATGGTCACCGCGGCGGGGGCCGGTTGGAGCCGGGGCACCTGCCACAGGGTAGAGACGGGCGCCTCGTCGCGGCCCGATCCTTGGGCGCTGCAGGCGTGGTGCCTGGCTGCAGGCTTCGGCCAAACGAAAGACCCCTCCGGGGATGCCGAGGGGTCTGAGGTTTCACGGGTTGGTGAGCGAGCAGGGATTCGAACCCTGAACCTAGTGATTAAGAGTCACTTGCTCTACCGTTGAGCTACTCGCCCGGAACCGGCGGGAAGGATAGCGCATGTCGCCTGTCACGCGCGAAGGCTGTCACGCGCCAAGGCTGTCACGCGCGAAGGCTGTCACGCGCGAAGGCGTGGCGCAGCCGACCGGCGCCGGCAGAGATCGTGGCAGCGCGGGCGTGGGCGGCGATCGGCGTCAGCTGGGCTGGTTGTCGATCTGGGCGCGCTGGAGCCTGCCGGAGAAGTCCACGTACACGGCCTTCCACTCAGTGAAGGTGTCGAGCGCCACGTGGCCAGCCTCGCGGTGGCCGTTCCCGGTGTCCTTCCAGCCGCCGAACGGCAGGTGCGTCTCCGCGCCCGTCGTGCCGGCGTTGATGTAGACGATGCCGGTCTCGAAGTCCCGCATCGCGCGGAAGGCCGTGTTCACGCTCTGTGTGAAGATCGACGCCGACAGGCCGTAGTGCGTCCCGTTCGCGGCTTCCATGGCGGCCTCGTACCCATCAGCCGGGATGACCGACAGCACGGGGCCGAAGATCTCCTCCTGCGCGATGCGGGCCATCGGGCCGACGCCCGCGAAGATCGTGGGCTGGTAGAAGTGGCCCTTCGCGAGGTCGCCAGCCGTGTCGCGCTCGCCGCCGCAGACCAGCTCGCCCTCGGCCCGGCCCACCTCCACGTAGTGCTCCACCTTGGTCATCGCGGGCGCGTTCACGAGCGGGCCCACCTCGACGGTCTCGTCCAGGCCCGAGCCCAAGCGCAGCTTCTCGGCGCGCTCGACGAGGCGGCGGACCAGTTCGTCGGCGACGGGCCGGTCTGCGATGACGCGGGAGCAGGCCGTGCAGCGCTGGCCCGTGGTTCCGAACGCGGACCACAGGATCCCGTCCACCGCGAGGTCCAGGTCGGCGTCGCGCATGACCACCACGGCGTTCTTGCCGCCCAGCTCCATGCTGAGCCGCTTGAGGCGTCGGCCGGCACGCTCGCCGATCGCGCGCCCGGTGGCGCTCGAGCCCGTGAAGCTGACCACGGCGACATCGGGATCCTCGACGATCGCGTCGCCGACCTCGGCACCTGAGCCCGTCACCAGGTTGACGACACCGGCCGGGAAGCCCGCCTCCTCCATCAACTCCACCAGCAGCGTCGCGCAGTGCGGGGCGTCGCTCGAAGGCTTGAACACGACCGTGTTGCCGCTGACCAGCGCGGGCATCAGCTTCCAGCACGGGATCGCGATCGGGAAGTTCCAGGGCGTGATGATCCCGGCCACCCCCAGCGGCTGGCGGATGCTCATCGCCCACTTGTCGGGGAGCTCGGACGGCACGGTGTCGCCGAACATCCGCCGCCCCTCGCCGGCCATGAGGAACGCGATGTCGATCCCCTCCTGGACGTCGCCGCGCGCCTCCGCGAGCACCTTGCCCATCTCGCGGGTCATCGCGCGGGCGAGACGCTCCTTGTGCTCGGCCATCAGCGCGCCGAAGCGGTACAGGACCTCGCCGCGCTTCGGTGCGGGCGTCGCCTTCCAGGCCCGGAATGCCTCGTTCGCCGCGCGGATCGCCATCGCCACGTCGGCTGCGCTGCCCGCCTGGAAGCGGCCCACCACGTCGCGGGTGTCAGCCGGGTTGACGCTCTCGAACGTCCGGCCGGCGACGGCGTCGACCCAGCGGCCGGCGATGAACAGCTGGTTGGTGGCGGGCTCGGGCATCGGGCAACCTCCGGGTGGGCGACGGTGCGGCGATGGTCGGGCGTGGCAGCAGGGCGCGTCAAACGGATGCGCCGTCTGCAGATCCCGTCGAGCCGCGTGACGCGCCCCGCGTCGGGCCCGAAGTCGCGCTAGGCCCGCTCGAACGCCATCGCGACCGAGCCGCCGCCGCCCAGGCACAGGGTGGCCAGGCCATACCGTCCCCTTTGCCGCCGGAGCTCGTGGAGGAGCGTCGCCACGATGCGTGCCCCGGACGCGCCGATGGGGTGGCCGAGCGCAATGGCCCCGCCGTTGACGTTGACCTTCGACCAGTCGAAGCCGAGCTCGCGCCCGTCGGCGAGGACCTGCGCGGCGAACGCCTCGTTGACCTCGACGAGGTCGTAGTCGGCCGGGGCGAGGCCGGTGCGGCGCTGCAGCGCCCGCACGCCCTCGATGGGCGCCAGGAACAGCCACCTGGGCGTGGTCTCTGCCTGCGCGTAGCCGACGATGCGGGCGAGTGGCGCCAGCCCGTACTGCTCCACGGCCCGCTCGGACGCGACCACGGTGGCCGCTGCCCCGTCCGTGATGCCGGGCGCGTTGCCCGCCGTGACGGTGCCCCTGGTCGCGTCGCCGCGGTCTTCGCCCTCGGGCAGCCGGAAGACCGCCGGCAGCCTCGCAAGCGCCTCGGCCGTGGTCTCGCGGCGCGGCCCCTCGTCCGCAGTCACCACCGTCTCCCGGCCCTTCGCGTCGCGGATCGTCACGGGCGCCATCTCAGCGTCGAACCGGCCCGCGTCGATCGCAGCGACCGCCCGCCGGTGGCTCTCGAGCGCGAACGCGTCCTGGTCCTCGCGTGACACGCCCGCCCGAATGGCCACGCGCTCGGCGTGGGTCCCCATGTGGCAGTCGTCCACCGCGCACCACAGGCCGTCGAGGACCGCCGAGTCGTCCACGGCTCCCTGCCCCAGCCGGTAGCCGAAGCGGGCCTTGCGCAGCAGGAACGGCGCCTGGTTCATCGACTCCATGCCGCCCGCCACATACACGTCGCCGTCCCCGGCGCGGATCCCGGCCGCCGCGTACATGATCGACTTGAGGCCGGAGCCGCAGACGCGGTTGATCGTGGTGGCCGGGACCGTCTCGGCGAGGCCGGCCCGGAGCAGCGCCTGGCGGGCCGGGGCCTGACCGGCGCCCGCCTGGAGCACCTGGCCCATGATCACCTCGGCCACCTCGGCGTCGGCAGGCAGGCCGGAGCGCTCCACGGCGGCGCGGATCGCGGTGGCGCCCAGCTCGACGGCAGGCACGCCGGCGAGAGCCCCGCCGAACTTGCCGATCGGCGTCCGCACGGCGGCGACGAGGTAGACCCTTCCGTCGGGGCCGGCGAAGTCTTCCATCGTTCGACTGTACACCGGGCGGCGGTGGGCTCAGCGTGGGTACGTGTGGAACCCCTGGCCCGTCTTCTGGCCCAGGTGGCCGGCCTCAACGAGATCCACCAGCACCGTCGGCGGCTCGAACTGCGGCCCGCCCAGCCCCTCGTGCAGCACGCGCATGACCCCGAGGCACACGTCGAGGCCGATGAAGTCGGCGAGCTCGAGCGGGCCCATCGGGTGGTTGAGCCCAACCTTCGCGCCCGTGTCGATGTCGTCGGCCGTGCCGGTCCCCTCCTCGTACGTGCGCATGGCCTCGGCCAGCAGCGGCATCAGCACGCGGTTGACGATGAACCCGGGGCGGTCGGCGCTGACGATGACCTGCTTGCCGAGGTCCGCGGCGAGCGCGCGGACGGCGGCCTCGGTGGCGTCGTCCGTGGCCGCGCCGCGGATCAGCTCGATCAGCGGCATGACGGGCACGGGGCTGAAGAAGTGCATCCCCACGAACTGCGGCCGACGGGCCTCTGCGGTAGCCGCGGCGAGCCGGTCGATGGAGATGGATGACGTGTTGGATGCGAAGATCGCCCTCCCCGGCGCAATCGCGTCGAGGGAGGCCCAGAGCGCGGTCTTGACCGACTCGTCCTCGAAGGCAGCCTCGACGACGAGGTCCGCCGTGGCGGCCTCCCCGAGGTCCTGGGTCGCGGCGACGCGGGCGGCGATGGCATCGCGGTCCTGGGCGGCGAGCCGACCCTTGGCGACCGCCCGCTCGAGGTTGCCCAGGATCCGGTCGCGGCCGGCCACAGACCGGGCGAGGTCCGGCTCGTAGAGCGTCACGCGCTTGCCGACGGCCGCGTGCACCTGCGCGATCCCGTGGCCCATGAGGCCCGCCCCGGCGACGAAGACGCGGTCGATGCTCATCGGGACTCCTCGCTCGCAAGATCGGCCAGCAGGGCGTCCGCGGCCGTGTATGGGTCTGACTCGTGGCGGGCGACGGCGTCGAGCGCTGCGTCGGTCCTGGCGGCGAGGCTCACCGATCCCAGGCGGTCCCAGAGCCGCTCGACCAGGACCGCGCGGACCTGGGCGGCTGCGCGAGCGCGACGAGCGGCGGGCGCGATCTCGGTCGAACCCGCGGCTCGGTGACGGTCGAGTGCGGCGAGCAGAGCCGGCACGCCCTCGCCGGTCATCGCCGTGGTGACCAGGACCTCCGGGCGCCTGGGCGGCGGCCCCAGGCCGGTATCCCCTGCCGGCGCCAGCATCGCCCGCAGCTGCGCCGCCGTACGCTGCGCGCCCGGGCGGTCGCCCTTGTTGACGACGACGATGTCGGCCACCTCGAGAAGGCCGGCCTTGATCGCCTGGACCTCGTCGCCCATCTCGGGCGCCTCGAGCACGACCGTCGTGTCCGCGGCGGCGGCCACCTCAACTTCGCTCTGCCCGGTCCCCACAGTCTCGAGCAGGACGACGTCGAACCCCGCGGCGTCGAGAACGGCCGCGGCCGATGCGGAAGTGGCGGCGAGCCCGCCAGCGTGGCCGCGGGAGGCCATCGAGCGGATGAAGACGCCGTCGTCGGACGCGTACGACTGCATTCGGACCCGGTCGCCGAGGAGGGCGCCCCCGGTGATCGGCGACGAGGGGTCGACGGCCACCACGGCGACCGTGCGCCCGGTCCCGCGGAGCTGCGCGATGAGCGCGGCGACGAGCGTGGACTTGCCGGCGCCCGGCGGTCCGGTGATGCCCACCAGGTGCGCTCGGCCGGCTTGCGGGTACAGGAGGCGCAGCGCCTGCTCGGCGACCGCGCTGCGGTTCTCGACTGTGGTCAGGAGCCGGGCCAGCGCACGGCGGTCCCCGGTCAGTGCCGCAGCAGCGAGGAGCGCGGCGCGTTCGGCGGGCGTGCCGCCCGAGTCGGTCACGCCTCGCGCGGCGTCGCGTTGGCGCGGATGAAGTCAGCCACCTCACGGATGGTGGTGCCGGGGCCGAAGACGCCCGACACGCCGGCCGCCCGCAGCGGCTCGACGTCGTCGTCGGGGATGATGCCGCCCACCGTCACCAGCACGTCCCCGAGGCCCTTCGTGCGCAGCTGCTCGCAGACCCGCGGGACGAGCGTCATGTGGGCGCCCGAGAGGATGGACATCCCCACGACGTCCACGTCCTCCTGGAGGGCGGCGGTGACGATCATCTCGGGCGTCTGGCGCAGGCCCGTGTAGACGACCTCGAAGCCCTCGTCGCGGAGGCCGCGCGCCAAGACCTTGGCGCCCCGGTCGTGGCCGTCGAGCCCGGGCTTCGCGATCAGCACCTTGAGCGGTCTGTCGGTCATGGCGCGATTGTAGGCCGCGGTCGCGTCCGCGCGGGACCGGTGCGCAGGCTCGCGGCCATCGCCGGGCTCAGCCCTCGAGCGGCCGCCGACCGATGTGGGCGAAGAACTCCGCGCGCGTCTTGTCGTTGCGGCGGAACAAACCGAGCACCGCCGCCGTGGTCATCACCGTGCCCGGCTTGCGCACGCCCCGCATCGCGGCGCACAGGTGCGTGGCCTCGAGCACCACGCCCACGCCCCGCGGCTGGAGCCGCTCCATCAGCAGGTCGGCGATCTCCTGGGTCATCCGCTCCTGGACCTGCAGCCGGCGGGCGTACATCTCCACGATGCGGGGGATCTTGGACAGCCCGAGCACCCGCCCATTGGGCACGTACGCCACGTGGGCGCGGCCGAAGAAGGGCAGGAGGTGGTGCTCGCACAGCGAGTGGAACTCGATGTCCTTGACCACCACCATCTCGGAGTAGCCCACTTCGAAGATCGCGCGGTTGATCAGCCGGTCGACGTCCACGTGGTAGCCGGCCGTCAGCTCCGCGTACATGCGGTGCATCCGGGCGGGCGTGTCGACCAGGCCCGCGCGGTCAGGATCCTCGCCGATCTCGACGAGGATCCGGCGGACGGCGGCCTCGATCCCCCCGTTCGAGTCGTTCGCGTCGTTCGCCGCCAGCCGCGCCGGGGCGTCGGCCTCGTCGTCGGTCTCGATCTCATCGACGATCCGGCGGACGTTGGCGGGCAGTTCGGCAGGCTCGTGCTGCGGCATCAGCCGATGGTACCCCTGCGCCGGAAGCCGCCCCCGCCCACCTGGCCACCTGCTCCCGGTGCGGCCACCATGCCGCCCAGACGAGGTGCACGTCGGCGTCGATCGCCTCCGGGCGGGAGGCGGTCGACGCAGCCCGGGCAGGCCTCGAGCCCATCGCGTCCGGTGTGGCCGAGCGCCACCACGCGGGTCAGGCCTCGACACCCCGGTCGTTGAAGCCCAGCGCCGGGCGCGGGTCGTACGCGCGGCCATCGACGCCGCGGAGCCACGACCGGGCGTTCTCCCCCAGCGCGGGGATGTAGTAGCCGCCCTCGGCCAGGACGACGAGCTTCTTGCCGACCGCCGCGCAGCGCCTGCCCACCTCGTGGTAGACGTCCGTGGTCAGCGCGAAGTCGCCGATGGGGTCCTGGCCATAGGTGTCGAAGCCCAGCGAGACCACGGTCACCGAGCCGGGCTCGGACGCGATGCGGTCGAGCGCCCGGTCGAGCGCGGCGAGGTACGCCTCGTTGGAGCAGCCCGGCGGCAGCGGCAGGTTGAGGTTGGCGCCCTCGCCGGGCCCCTCGCCCACCTCGTCCTCCCAGCCCAGGACATACGGGTACTGCCGGTCGGGATGCGCGTGGAGCGAGACGTAGAGCACGTCGCCGCGGCGCCAGAAGATCTGCTCGGTGCCGTTGCCGTGGTGGTAGTCCACGTCGAGGATCGAGACGTGCTCGCCGGTCCGGCGGGCGATGTCCTCGGCGGCGATGGCCGCATTGTTGAAGTAGCAGAACCCGCCGTACATCGAGCGCGCGGCATGATGGCCCGGCGGGCGGCAGATGCCGTAGGCTGCAGACGCCCCGTCGTCGAGGACTAGGTCAACGGTGGTCAGGGCCGTGTCCACGGCCGCTCGCGAGGCGACGTACGTGCCTGCGACGATGGGCGTGGAGGTGTCCAGCGCCCAGAAGCCCGGCCGGCCGTCGGCGCGCGGCGTCTCGTGCCGGAAGCGGTCGGACATGCCCTCCACGAGCCCGGCCGCCATGATCGTCTCGGGTGTCAGGTGGTCGTAGGGGTGGTGGATGGACCGGGCGCCTGCCCAGGCCTCGGCGAGGAACCTGAGCAGGCCCGGGTGGTGGACAGCGGTGATGGGCGCAGTCCCGTGCTCGGTGGGCTCGGTGAAGTCGAACCCGCCGTCGGCAAGCAGCGTCGAGCGGATGCGCTCGGCGCGGGCCGCCACCTCGTTGGCCGGGATGCGCTCCCCCAGCACCGTCTGCATCGTGATGTCGTGACCGAGGTGGAGCGGCGAGTAGACGACGTGCATCGCTGGTCTCCCGGTGCCGTGGCTGGGCCATGCCACGGATCGTAGCGATCGGGGACGCGCGCGACACGGCACGCCCGGCGGATCGCGCGAGCCGTCGCCTACCCGGCTGCACCCAGGATCGCCGCCGCCACATCCGCTGGACGGTATCGCGGCAGGTTGTGGGCGCTGGAGGCGAAGCCGGCCACCCTGACCGGTCCGAGCCCGGCGGAGACCCGCGCGACCGCTGCCCGCCGCAGCTCCGCCAGCCGCGGGCCGGCCTCCCCCGCGGCCATCGCGACGAGCGCAGTCACCGGCGCCGAGACGCCGGCCAGCACCACGGCCGGGTCGTAGGCGAGCAGCGTGGGCACGAGCGCCGCCAAGACGAACGGCCGCACGGCCCGGACGACGTGCCCGGCCGCGGTCTCCACCACGGCGTCGCGCGCGGCGCGCTCGGCATCGGCGTCCCAGCTCGCCTCGTCAAACGCGCGACGGGAGGCAAGCCAGGCGTCCATCGAGCGGAGCGCCTCGGGCGGCTCGTCGAGCGAGCGCAGGAGTTCGTGCGCATCAACGTCCGCCGTCTCGCCCAGCCGCTCGATGCCGCCGTCCACCAGAACGAGGCCCGCACACCGCTCCCCGATCGCAGCGGCGGCCGCCGCGGCCACGCAGGCCCCGAACCCGTGCCCTGCAAGGACCACCCGCCCGTCGGTCCCGGCGATCCCCGACGCCTCGGCGACCAGTCCGGCATCCTCGGCCAGCGCGGCCAGGTCGTACCCGTCCGACGGCGCGTCGGAGAGGCCGTGCCCGCGGAGGTCCATCACGCACGTCCGCCGCACCGGCGCCAGCCGCCGCGCCACGGGCGCCCACGACCAGGCCGGCGACAGCAGGCCCGGCACCAGCAGCACGCCCGGGCCGCGGTCTGGGCCGCCCCAGTCGAGGAAGTGGAGCCGCGGGCCATTGTCGGCGCCGGCGAGGTATCCATCAGGCTCGAGCGAGTGGTCGGGCGGCGGCGCCAGCACCAGGTCGATCTCGGCCGGCCGCACGGGCGCGTCAGCGGGGATGGTCATGACGGCTAGGATACGGGCGCGATGGTCAAGCAACGAAGGGGCTCGAGGTCCGCGCAGCGCCGCCCCCGGCACGCGCACCATGTCGGCTTCGACCGGCTGGTGGACCGCGCCATCGCCTCGATCCCGCCGCAGTTCCGCGCCGCGCTCGACGGCGTCGCGATCGTGATTGCCGACGAGCCCACCCGGGAGCAGCTCAGCGAGAGCGGCCTGGGTCCCGACGAGACGCTCTACGGCCTTTACGAGGGCGTGCCGCTTGCCGAGTGGGGCAGCGACTGGGTGCCGGTGCCCACCAGGATCCTGCTGTTCCGACTCCCGCTCGAGGATGACTTCCCGCACCCCGACGAGTTGGCCGACGAGGTCCGGATCACGCTCCTGCACGAGCTGGCCCACCACCTCGGCATCGAGGACGAGGACCGCCTGCGCGAGCTGGGGATCGACTAGTCCTCAGGCGCCCCAGGACAGGGAGAACAGACCGAAGACCAGTGCGCAGATCGCCAGAGCCCCGGCCGCGGCCAAGCCGGGCGTGACCCACGGGTCCCAAGAATTCCGGACCGGCAGCGGCTGGCGTCGCCCGCGCTCGAGCCCGCCCGTGTAGTGCGTGAGCGCCACGAACGCATGGACCGCCGGCGCGGCGGCGATGGCCTCGGTCAGGAGCACGAGCGTGCCGTACGCGAAGACGAGCGCGGCCGCCAGGGGGACCACCAGCGGGGGCGGGAAGTGGTCGGTGAGCCCGGCGCCGGAGAGGACGCGCAGGACGGTGTCGCCGGCGAGGCCGATACCCAGCTGGACAACCAGGCCGGCGAGCACCGAGAACAGCGTGACCACGATCGCCAGCTGCTTGCGGGCGCGCGCCAGGCGGACCGAGCGGCGGAGGGCCTCAATCGCACCCGCCTCGCCCAGGATGATCCCGGCCGGCGCGTAGATGAACGGCGTGCCGATCACCACCCCGACCACGACCGAGAGCGCATAGTCGAGCGCGCTGACCGCCGCGTCGCTGCGCAGGGCGCGGGACAGGAGGAACACGATCGAGTACTGGACCACGGCCGAGAGGATCCCCACCAGCACCGCGGCCCACAACACAGACCAGAAGCGGGCACGCGTCACCGCGATGGACTCTCGCAGGCGGAGGGGTCGGCCCTCCGCGCGACCGCCGATGACGGCCGTCGCGAGGGCCTTCGCCTCCACGCTGACGACGAGCAAGCCGAGGAACGCCGGGACGAGCGCGAGCATCAGCCACCAGAACCATGCTGGGAGCGTCGCTGGCGGCGGATCGCCGGCGACTCCGCCGAGCACGGCGTCGCTGCCGGTGGCGAGGATCAGGCCAAAGAGCGTGACGGCGGGACCCACCGTCACGAGCACGATGAAGCCGATGTAGAACGATGCCGATCGCAGCCCGGCGTCCTGGCGGGTGAGCAGGTCGAGCGCCATGCCGACGAGCCTGCGCGGGCCGAGCGGGATCGCCAGCGTCTGGGGCGTGGGCGGCGGCAGCGGGACGAGCAATGGAGTTGGCGCGTAGGCGAGGCCCAGGGACCTCGCGACGCCGAAGGCCGGCGGGGGCGGGGGGCCGAAGCGCGGCGGGGGCGGCGGAGATGTCGACGGCATCGCCGTCGTGACCGGAGTCGGCTCGGTCGCTGGCCGCGGCAGCTCGCCCCGCGGCATCGGCTCGCCGAGTCCCCCAGCCTCGGTCACACCGTCGATCCCAGGGGCGCCGCTGCCGCCAGCAGCTCACCGAGGCGCTCCACGGCCACATTCCCGCCCGACAGCACGACGCACACGCGGTCGCCCTCGCGGAGCGGCACCGCCCCGGTCAGGACCGCGGCCAGGGCAGCGGCGCCCGCCGGCTCCAGAACCTGCTTCAGCCGCTCCACCGAGAACCGCAGGCCCGCGAGGATCGCATCGTCGCGCAGGACCACCAGGTCCTCCAGGTACCGCTTCGCGATGGCCGTGGCGAGGCGCCCGGCCGAAGGTGCGTTCAGGCCATCGGCGACGCTCACCGGCGTCAGGGGCACTGGAACGCCGGCGGCCAGCGCCATCCGGAGCGCGTCCGAGCCCTCGGGCTCCACGCCGTAGACCCGGACGCGCGGCCGGCTCTCGCGCAGCGCCACCGTCACCCCGCCGAGCAGCCCGCCACCGCCCACCGCCACCACCACGACGTCCACGTCTGGCAAGTCCTCGAGGATCTCCAGGCCGCACGAGCCGTTGCCCAGCAGGACCTCGGGATCGTCATAGGGGTGGACCAAGGTGAGGCCGCGCTCCTCACGGATGCGGGCCAGGTACTCGAGCGACTCGCCGACGTGCTTGCCGTGCAGCGCCACCTCCGCGCCGTAGCCAAGGCATGCGGCCACCTTGGAGGCCACCGCGCCCTCGGGCATGACCACCGTCATCGGGACGCCAGCCTCGCGGGCCGCCCACGCATACGCCTGACCGGCGTTTCCCGCGGAGATCGTGATCGCCCCCCGACGGCGCTCGTCCTCGGTCAGCGAGGAGATCCGAGCCAGCGCCGCGCGCGGCTTGAACGAGCCAGTCTTCTGGAGGTGCTCGGCCTTGAGGTAGAGCTGCCCGTCGGCCAGGCGCACGCCGCGCGCGGCACCAACGACCCGGGCGGCCGTCACCGAGGAGAGCACCTGCGTGCGGTGGATGCGGCCATCCAGCACGCGTCGCATGGACCGGATGGCCGCCAGCGTGACCGGCGTGTCGCTCATCTTCGGAGTATGCGGTGGCGCACCCCGTCTCGTCGCGGGTTCCTCTGTCCGGTCTACTTGCGTTTTTGCGCAATTGATGAGACAGTACGACCATGCTCGCCAGCCACACAACCGAGGACAGCCGCGTCCGCTCTGCGGCCGTAGCCCGCGCCCTCGGCGACCCCAAGCGCCTCTGCGTCCTCGAGTCCCTCGCCGCCGGCGAGGTCTCGGTGGGCGACCTGGCCATCCGGGTCGCGTGTCAGGTCCCGAACATGAGCCAGCACCTCGCGGTGCTCCGCTCCGCCGGCCTCGTCTCGGCTCGCCGCGACGGGAACACGGTCTACTACCGCCTCTCCGACCCGAAGGTCCTCGAGGCGTGCCAGCTCCTCATGTCCATCGCCCGCTGACGGGCACGCGTCCCGCGCCCGCGGGAAGAAAGGAGCCGCCCGATGGCGGACATCAAGCACGCGACCGACGCGACCTTCGAGCAGCTCGTGATCAACAACGACAAGCCGGTGGTCGTGGACTTCTGGGCCGCCTGGTGCGGGCCCTGCAAGATGGTCGCACCTGAGATCGAGAAGCTCGCAAAGAAGTACGACGGCGTGATCGACATCGTCAAGGTGGACGTGGACGCGAACCCGGGCCTCTCGCAGGCGTTCGGGATCATGAGCATCCCCATGATCGCGTTCTTCGCGCCTGGCCAGCAGGCGAAGGGCGCTCCGGGCTACCGCTCCGCGGAGCAGCTGGAGCAGCTGTTCGGCCTCGCCGCCCTGGCGGCCCCGGCGAGCTGACGCTCGAGCCAATCGGCACACCGCGGCCCCGGTCCCCGACCGGGGCCGTTTCGATTCCCGGGGCGTCATGGCTGTACCGGCCTCCGTCCGGAGCCGGGTCGTGGATCGACGGCCGGCCGCGGCCCCCATCCGCCAGCCAGATTCGGTGCATTTCGCCCAGAACGAACATCTACGCGGGGACCAGCAGGCTTCGGGCGTCCGTGGGCCGCCGGTCGAGGCCCAGGGGGCACCTCGACGCCGCCGAGGCCCCGGAATCCGTCCCCGGCGAGCCGCTCATGGCACCTTCATCGGACGACCGGCGGCCCCAGAGGGGGCGAACGTCGGCGAAGGGGCCCTCCTTGTTCGGAAGGCACGAAATGTCGCCGGAGGAACGCTGGCCGACCAGCCGGGGCGACGGACCAGCCGCGGGCGACGGACCAGCCGCGGGCGACGGGGGCGTCAGCTCGCGGCGCGCCGATGCCCCAGGCGGAGCCAGGCCTCGGCGCGGTCGAGCGCGAACCGGTCTGCGAGCCCGGGCGTGAACGCGATCCAGCCCGTGCCGCGCGGCGAAGGCCGAGTGTCGGGGGTGCGCAGCGCCGCCGCCGCCACCGCCGGCTCGAGGGCGACCTCGAGCATCTCCGGACCGAGCACGGCGAAGACCCGCTCCCGCATGGCCAGCAGGACCACCCCTCCATCGCGCCGGCGAGTCACGCCCGCGAGCTCCTCGAGGACAAGTTCCACGCGCTCGTCAAGCGTCTCGTCCACCGCCTCGTCTGCAAGCGCATCGCCGGCGGCGGCCTCCGCCGCGTCGAGTGGGCCGTCGTTGTCGTCCTCAGAATCGGCCCCCGGGTCGGCAGGGTCCGGGTCGGAAGTGTCGCGGGGGGAGTCGTCCATCGTGCAAGGTTGCCACAAGGGCGGTCGGCTGACCGGGACGCGACGCCGGCCCGCCGTCCGCCCATCATTGGCGCCTCCACCAGAGCGGCCGGAAGCCGTTCGCGGCATTCGGGCTACGCTTCCGCCGACCACCCGACCGCGGTCGGCCATCCATGCGACCACGGTGCAGCCTCGATGCGTCTCGATCCCCCGCCAGCCACCACCCGTCGCTCCCAGCCCTGGACGGTGCGCGTCGCCGGCTGGAGCGCTCGGCATCGCTGGCCCGTCTTCGTCGGCTGGTTCGTGGTCACGATCGGACTGTTCGCGATCAGCCAGTCGATGGGCGGCATCCGCGCGCTGAGCGTGACCGGCGGCCCCGGCTCCGGCTCGCCGACCGAGGCCGTGCGCGGCTCCCAGGCGATGCGCTCGGGCGCCACCGACGCCGGCGCGTCGGAGTCCCTCACGATGGTGGTCGCGAGCACCGCCGTGCCCGTCACCGATCCGGCGTTCAAGACGACCGTTGGCGAGATCGTCACGCGGCTGACGGCGATCCAGGCGACGGTGGACGGCACCGCGGGACCCGCCTTCGCGTCGGTGCTCAACCCGTTCACCACCCCGCCCCAGTCGGGCCTCTACGCGCCTGACGGCAAGGCCGTGATGATCACCGCCGTCATCCCCGGCAGCGAGACGCAGCGCCAGACCCGCACCGCTGCAATTGCACCGGAGATCGCGAGGGTCCAGGCGGACTTCCCCGCGTACGACATCCACGCCATCGCCAGCACGCTGACCAATGACCAGATCAACGCGGTCATCAGCGGCGATCTGGACGGCTCGCTGAAGCTCAGCCTCCCGGCGACCTTCTTGATCCTCATCGTCGCCTTCGGGGCGCTGACCGCGTCGCTCATCCCGCTGCTGCTTGCTGTCACGGCGCTGCTCGCCGCGTTCGGCGCCCTCGGCATCTACAGCCAGGTCGTGTCGCCGGTGAGCCCGTACGCGACCCAGCTGGTCGTGCTGATCGGCCTTGCGGTCGCCGTGGACTACTCGCTGTTCATGATCACGCGCTTCCGGAGCGAGCGGCGGGCGGGCGTCGGGAGGATGGCCGCGATCGAAACCGCGTCGGCCACCGCGGGACGGGCAGTCTTCTTCTCGGGGATCGCGGTGATGATCTCGCTGTCGGGCCTGTTCCTGCTGCCCGACGAGATCTTCCACTCGATGGCCCTGGGCACGATCGCGGTCATCGTCGCGGCGATAGCGGGCAGCCTCGTGTTCCTCCCGGCGACGCTGGCGATCGTGGGCGACGGCGTCAACCGCGGCCGGGTGCCGATCATCGGCCGGGCACACGAGGGGCACGGCGTCTGGGCGTCGATCGTCGGCCGGGTCATGCGCCGCCCGTGGATCAGCGCGATCGCGGCCGTCGCGATCCTCGTCGCGCTGGCATCGCCGGTGCGGCTGCTGCAGCTCGGCGAGGCCGACATCTCGTCCTTCCCGCCGACCGTCGACGGCGTGCAGGCCGACCTCGCGCTCCAGGCGCACTGGCCGCAGGGAACCCTGATGAACGTGTCGGTCGTCGCGACCGGCGGCGACGCCGCGGCGACGAAGACTGCCCTGGACAAGGTCGCGTCCGAGCTGCCGTCGATCTCCGGCCTCAGCGCGCCCGTCCAGCCGGGCACCTCGCCCGACGGGACCGCGAGATGGGTGACGGTCGTCATGTCAGGCGGGCAGAACGACCCGGCCAACTGGGACATCGTCAGGCAGGTGCGGAGCGCGGTGGTCCCGCCGGCCTTCGCCGGTTCGGGTGCGACGGTCTACGTGACCGGTGACGCCGCGTACGCGATGGACGGCACCCAGCTCTACGCCGACGGGATGGTCCGGATCCTGGTGTTCGTGCTGGGCTTCTCGTTCCTGCTGCTGATGCTCGTGTTCCACAGCATCGCGATCCCGCTCAAGGCGATCGCGCTCAACCTGCTCTCGACGGGGGCGGCCTACGGCGCCATCGTCCTGGTGTTCCAGAAGGGCTGGCTGGGCGAGGCGTTGGGGGTGACCCCGTCCGAGGCGATCCAGAACTGGGTGCCGATCTTCATCTTCACGGTCCTGTTCGGGCTCTCGATGGACTACGAGGTCTTCATCCTGAGCCGGATCAAGGAGGACGTCGATCGCGGTGCGTCCACCCATGACGCGGTGGCGCGCGGCATCGCGGAGACGGCGGGGACCGTCACGAGCGCGGCCGCGATCATGGTCGTGGTGTTCCTGGTGTTCATGACCCTGCGCCTGGTCATCATTCGCGAGCTGGGCATGGGCCTCGCCGTCGCCGTGTTCCTCGACGCGACGCTCATCCGGACGGTGCTGCTGCCCGCGACGATGCGACTCCTGGGCGAGTGGAACTGGTACCTGCCGCCATTCCTGCGCTGGCTGCCGCAGATCCGGATCGAGGGCGAGCCGGTCGGCGACCACGCGGCGGTGCCCGCGGACGCACCGGTCGAGTTCGACTGAGCCGGTTGCGAGAACTCGCGGGCCGTCAGGCCCCGGCGGCCGCAAGAATCGCCGCGAGCTCCTTCGCGTGGTCCTCGTAGTGCTCCATCGTCTCGCCGAAGAAGTATTCCTGGTGCGCGGCGTGCTTGATCCACCGGGACTCGGGGACCACCGTGAGGTAGCCGCGCAGCTCTCCCGCCGTCGTGCGGAAGACTGAGCGCACCTCGTCGATCGGCATCGCTCGGAAGCGGACGAGTCCCTCCGCGTTCATCTCGTCGCCGCCTGCCGCCCACTGCGCCTCGATGCGCTCCAGCGACGGGCTGCCCTCGTTCACCGCGAGCTCCTTGGCCGTCGCGAGCGCCGCCTGCTGCCACAGGACGATGTGGCCCATGAGGTCGCGCCCGGACCAGCCGCCCGCCGCCTCGACCGGGCGGTCCAGCTGCTCGTCGGTCAACTCCAGCAGCGCCTCATACGCACGGAAGCCTTCGCGTTCGTCTTCGAGGAAGGAGAGGGCGTCAAAGTACATGCCTCCCATCGTAGACCCCACCGTGCGTGCGGCAGGGCCAGCGTTCGACGGGTCCGAATGGCCCGCGCCGGGGCCGGCGCCGCACGCGCCTCTCCGGCGTCCGGCCCCCCGAAGCGGTCCCACCGGCGATGGCGGCCCTTGTCGGCACGACATAGCGTTCGCGCGACATTTCGGGGCCCGCCCGGGCCTGGTGTGGCGGGACCGCCAGCAGCCGCGGCACAGCCGCGCCCGCAGTCTCGGTCAGGCCTCTGCGACGGGGCCGAAGACGCTGGCGTACAGGTCCTGCCCATGACTGGTCGGCAGGGGTTCGCCGTCAACCACGCGGAACGAGCGCCGCCCGTCGGCCAGCCGCTCGGCGCGCAGGAACCACGCGTCCGACCGCCCGGCGGCGGCCAAGCCGTTGGCAAGGTCGTACAGGTGCGTGACCAGTGCCACCGCTGCCCCGGCGTCGAGCAGGCCCTCGATCACGCCGCGGCCGATCTCGGAGCCCTCGCGCTCGTTGGTGGACGCGAACGATTCGTTCATGAGCACGAGCGCCGCGGGAGCGACGCGATCCACGAGGATGCTCATGCGGCCCAGCTCCTCATCGAGCTTGCCGTGGTCCAGGGTCGCGTCCTCCTCCCGGCGGAAGTGCGTGAGGACGCCGGGCCGGACATCGGCGCGGAACCGCCGGGCGGCGACGGGCATGCCCGCCTGCATCAACACCTGCGCGGTGCCGACGCTCCGCAGGAACGTCGACTTGCCGCCCCGGTTGGCCCCGGTCACGACGAGCAGCCGGACCCCTTGACAGGCGAGGTCGTTGCCGACCACGTCCCCCTGGCTCACGAGGCGAAGCGCGAGGTCGTACAGCCCGTCGGCCTCGAGCACGTCGGAGCCCGGTTCGAGCGCCTGTGGCCGGACGAGCGGGGCGCCGGTCCCGGCGACGGCCGCGGCGAGGTTGAGGCACCCGAGGTAGAAGGCGAGCTCGTCCCGCACCTGGGTGAAGAAGCTGACGACGTGGTCAGAGGACCGCGCGATCGCGTCTGCCGCGAGCGCGAGGCCCCGGTCGCGGAGCTCGCCGAGCGCGTGCGAGCCCGCCTCGTCGCGCGGTGCGATCTCGTAGACGTAGACATCCTGCTCGGGCAGGCCAAGCCGCTCCCGCCATGCACGCGGCCGCGTGCGCCGGGTCAGCACGAACCCGGTGCTCCTCGTCGCAGCACCCAGCGACGCCGTCACGTTGACCTCGTCGCGACCTCCAAGGCGCTTGATGTGGCCCTCGACCTCGGCGAGGAAGGCATCGTCGAGTTCCGCCTCGATCTGCGCGAACAGCCGCCGGAACGCCTCAGACTGGACTTGGCCGGCGTTCGCGCGCGCCACCTCCCGGATCTGCCGCATGGAGACGATCAGCAGCTCCAGCGTCTCGACCGCGCGTCGGACGACCGACTCTGCGAACGTGCTGCTCCAGCCCCAGACCTTGCGCTGCCGCTCGATGGCGCCGAGGGCGACCGAGTACAGGTCGCGGGCCATGCCGGGGAGGCGGGCGCAGTCGTCGAGCGCGTCCTGCCGCCAGCGGATGACGGCCGGGTCGTCAACGCGGGCGAGCACGACCCGCCTCGACACCTCGAGCAGGAACCGGTCGCCGCCGCCCATGGCCGCGAACACGTGGTCGAGACCGAGATCCTTCACGAGGTCGTCGCTGGCGGGAGGCAGGGGCGCGGCGAGGTCAAGGTCGCTTTCCGGGTGGAGCAGGCGGACCTTCATCGCCTGGCTCTCGCCACGACCTGGGGATAGGTGAGCCGGTGCTTCTCCGCGATCGCCAGCGCGTAGGCGCGGCCGTCCGCGTGCCGCCGGACGATGCGGAACGTCCGCCGGGCTGGCTCATCAGGGTCAACGGTACTGACCATGCTGACCGTGGCGGGCGTGAGGGACGCGAGCTCATCGAGGAAGGTCACGGTCACGCACCAGGCCCCGGCCTCGGCGACCGCCTCGAGCACCCGTCGATTGATGAACGACTGGTCGGCGACGGTCGTCGAGCTGAACGTCTCGTTCATCACCACCAGGCTCCTGTCCGTGATCCGGGCCAGGATGTCGCGCACGCGGCGCAGGTCGTCCTCCAGCTTGCTCACGAGGTCCTCGACCGTCTCCTCGCGCTCGAACAGCGTGTAGATCCCGTCCACCAGCGGGAAGCGCGCCCGCCGTCCTGGGACCGGGACACCCAATGCGGCGAGGTGGAACAACTGCCCGACCGTGCGGGCGAGGGTCGTCTTGCCGCCCTGATTGGGCCCAGTCACCACGAGGATGCGTTCGGGGGGCCGAAGCTCGACGTCGTTGACCACCACCAGGCGGCCGCCGGTGGCGAGACGTGCGGCCAGCGCGAGGTCGAAGGCTCCTTCTACGCTGGCCTCCCCTCCCCCGTCCGCGACGTCGGGGTAGCAGAAGCCGCCGCCGGCGCGGCGTGCCAGGAGCATGTGCCCCATGAACCCGAGGTAGAACTGCACCTCGCGGTCAAACCGCTCGACGTGCGAGTCGGTGAACGCGGCGTGGCGCTCCGAGAACGCGGCGAGGGCCGCGAACTCGGCCGGGAACAGCAGCGCCACCCGGTCGGCAACCGCCGCCTCGACGTGGTTGAGCTCCGGCCGCTCCGAGAACTTGAAGCGGTACTCACGGCCATCGCCCTGGCGGAACCGCTCGAACGTGGCGAGCACCTCGGCCCCGTAGTCAGGCGCGTCCGGCGCCACCCGTCCGACCGCGACCCTAGGCCCCGCGATCCGGAGCCGATAGCGGATGGCCGCGAGGCCGTTCGCGACAGCCGCAGCGTCCCGGTCGAGGTCCCTGAAGGAGGCCGAGGCCGTGTAGTCGTCGAGCACCTGCCGCAGGCCGAGGAGCGCCATCGACCGCAGAGGCCGGGCTCCCAGGCCGTCGCGCAGCCCGGTGACGGCGTTGCAGTAGGCGAGGCCCGCCTGGAGGAACCACCACCCACCCTCGTGGACATAGTGGATCTTGCACAGCCGCTCGAGGCAGCGGCGCACCTCCTCCATGCCGGACGCGAACGCGCGGACCGCGGCCGCGGTCGGCTCGTCCTCGAGGTCGCGGAACACGGCCTGCCGGTAGGCGATGCAGGCGGTGTCGGGGCAGCGCGCGCGGAGGAACGGCTCCAGGCGATACCTGTCGCGCCCGGACGTCACCGCCCGGACGACGTCGTCGAGGTGGAGGTCGTGGAAGTAGGCGGGGTCCTCGGCGAGCTCGGCCGGCGCGGGGCCTGGATACAAGATGCCGGGGTAGGCCGCGTCCCCGCCCTCGGGTGGGGCCGCGCCGTCGGGAGCCATCAGGGTGTCCATGGCGCGCCTCCACGTCGCTCACGTAGAGGGCCATCAGCGGACGGTCCGCGGTTCTGTCGGGTCGGCGCCCGGCCGGCGAGCCTCATCGCCGTCGCCTCCACTCTACCCCATCACGGCCGGAGGGTCGCGCTGGGCGACTGCTCGTCGAGCGGCAGGTCGAGGGCAACGGGAACGGCCCCGCACACCACGTCGGCCGCGCCGACCGGCGACCCCGTCGCGACGGGCGGCTCGCCGGGGACCCTGACTGCGAGCATGCGACTACCGCCTCGGGGCGTCGGGCTCCGACGCGAGCCGGCGACGGAGCGCGCGCGCGAATGCAGCCGCCAAGTCGACGTACGGGGCGGGCACGTCCAGCCGGAGCGATTGGCGGCCCACGAGCTCGGCGCGGCCCTCAAGCGTCGAGAGGACCAGGCTCACGGCGTGGACGTCGGCGAGCGCGAGCCGCTCCACTGGCCCAGCGCCGACGCTCAGAACACCGTCGGCGTCCAGGACCCACGCCCGGGCCTGCCGGTGCCCGGGGCGCGCGGGACTCGGCAGCACGGCCAGCGGCGCGGCGGAGACGGTGGCCACGAGCTCGCGGATGGTCGCCGCCTCGCCGAACGCCCCCATGCGGCCCCACTCGATGCCATCGGGTTGATCCCGGTAGCACCGCCGCGGCAGCAAGGTTCGCGCGCCCGGCGCGAATCGCTCAGCGAGGTCCGCCAGCAGGCGAACCTCCTCCGTCAGCTCCGCGGGGAACGGGTGCTCGCTGTGTCCCGCGCTGGTCTCGAGTCGCACGGCGGCCCGATGCCCCGACACCGTTGCCGACGCCCGGAGCAGCCGCTCGACCGGCAGGCACAGTGCATCCACGCCCCAGTCCGAGAGGAACCGGTCCGGGTTGGCGTGGTCCACCACCCACGCCACCTGGCGATCGGTGAGCACGAGGATCGCGGCGCGTCGGTCTGCTCCGGCGGGCCGGCGCCAGGCCCGCGCCATCGCGTCGAACGGTCGCTCGACCGCGTACAGGACCCGCTCGTCCGGGTCCAGCAGCCGCTCGAGGGCCCGCACGTAGCGGGGCGGCAGCCGGCGGAGCGAGTACGAGGGCATAGCGTGCGCGGTGGTGAAGCGCGCCGCCTCGAGGCCCGCGTCGGGCAGCTCCCAGGCGCGGCCGCCGACCACCCGACGGGCTGCCCGACGCTCCCGGAACCTGCGCCGCCCCTCCAGCGCGATCCGGGCCGCCTCCCTAGGCGAGCCGAGATATGCAGCGGTCGTGCCGGCCACGGCGCGGACGGCGTCCGCCTCCGCCCGAGGGCCGCCCTCGATGCCGCCGACCAGGACCGCACCGCGGGCGTCACGCACGAGCCCCTCCCAACGGACGTCGACGTGGCATCCCCGCCACGACGACGCCGGAAGCGCCACCAGCGCCCGCACCGCGCGGCCCGTGCCGTCGTCGCTGTCCACCACGAAGCCACGGTCGAGGCCCGGGTAGCTCCACGCGGAGCGCGCCCGCACCACCAGCGGCGCGTCTCCAGCAACGGTCTCCACCACGAGCCCTGGCCCGAGCGGCTCGGTCACCTCGACCAGTTCGCGGACGCTCATCGGACGGCAGGCCGGCGGGTATCGGCGCGCAGCGGTTGACTGCCGAGGATGACGTTCGGCCCCGCGGAGCGGTGCAGTCTAATCGGTCGGCTCCCTCGTGCTCAGCCCGGTGACCCGCGGCCGTCCTCGTCGTCCTCGTCGGGGCCGGAACCCACCCTGGCGAGCGCGGCGAGGGCCTCCGAGGCGGCATGGAGGAGGTCGGCGCGGTCGAGGATCCCGAGCAGGCGCCCGCCAGCGTCCACGACCGGGAGAATCTTGCGGTGGCGCTCGACGATCGTCAGAGCGGCGGCGGCCAGCGTCGTGTCGGCGGTGACGACGGGAGCGTCAACGTGCATGACATCGGCGGCGGTCGCCGAGCTCCGGGCGCGGCCGCCAGCGCGCATCAGGGCGCCGACCACCCCGGAGCGGGCGCCCGCCCCCACCGAACGCAGGACGTCGGCGTCGCTGACCACGCCAACAACTCGCCCCTCGGCATCGACGACGACGGCACGGTTGAGCCGGGTGGACGCCACAGCAGAGACGACCGCGGCGAGCGGGGCGGTCGACGCAACCACGGGCGCGTCTGCCCGCATGATCTCGCCGGCTGTTCTCGCGCCGGCATGCGAGCCGTCCGTGGCCTCGCGGGGAAACGACTCGGCGACGGCACGGAGGACGTCGGACCGGGAGAGGATGCCGGTCAAGCGGCCCTCGTCGTCGACTACAGGCAGCCGCTTGAGGCGAAGCTGGCTCATGCGGCGCGTCGCGGCCTCCACCGTGTCCTTGGGCTTGAGGACCGACACGTCGCGGTGCATGACATCCGACACCCGCAGGTCCGGCAGGGCGGCAAGGACCGCGAGGCGCGACCCCTCCGGCATCGCCGAGAGCAGCTCCAGCCGGGCGGTGAGGCCACCCCGGGCGAGCAGGTCGCTGTTGGCGACGATCCCGCGCAACCGGCGCGCGGCGTCCACCACCGGCAGCGCCCGGAACTCCTGCTCGATCAGCAGCTCCACCGCCTCGCGCAGGGGCGCGTCGTCGCGCACGCTGACGGGTTCGACCCGCATCACGTCCTCGACGTGCAGGTCGAATCGAAGCTGGTCGACGCCACGCCCGCCGAAGGCGACAACCTGGACCTCGTCGAGCACGATCAGCCCGGTCCCCGCCCGCTGGCGGACGCCCGGCAGCAGCCGCTCGACGCGCTCTGGCGCGTCCACCCACGTGACGACCGCAGGGAGGTGCTGTGCGACGTCCACGAGCGTCGCGGTGCTGATGTGACTGCCCGCCCCGAAGCCGGCGAATCCCCGGACCACCGTGGCCCCAGCCGCGCCCTCCCTGCGGAGGTAGTCCACGATCCGCATGTAGTTGGCCGCCTGGCGCTCCTGGTCCGATTGGCTCAGGAAGACCTGGACGCGGATCCCCCGTGCGTAGCCCTGCATCCGTCCCGCCTCCTAGCTGGTCAGCGACGGCACGGAAAGGCCCCGGGCCTGTCAGTGCAGTCCAGGGGCCATCAGCCCGGGCGGGCGGTTCAGGCGCTGCGCGCCTCGGCGGACACCATCGCCGGATCGGAGACAGCGTAGTCGCGCCCGGGGAGCGGGTCAATCGCGGTGCCGCGCAGCGGCCGGCGCCGGGCTCGGCGGCACGCGGCTGCCGGATCGCCCAACCTATGGGTCACACGCGAAGATCCGCTGCCACAGGTCCTGCCCGTAGCTGGTCGGCAGCGGCTCGCCCTCCGGAAGTCGGTAGGTTCGCCGTCCGTCGGCCAGCCGCTCCGCGCGCAGGAAGAGGCAGTCCGGGCGCTGCGCCCCGTGGAACCGGCGCGCCAGCTCGTAGGCGTGGGTGACGAACACAACCTTCGCGCCCGCCTCGAGGAGCGCCCGGATGACCTCCTCGGCAATGTCGGCGCCCTCTCGCTCGTTCGTCGCCGCGAACGATTCGTTGAGCAGCAGCAGCGCGTTGGGGGTCAGCACGTCGACGAGGTCGCTGAACCGGCTGAGCTCCTCGTCGAGCTTGCCGCTGGTCATCGTGGCGTCCTCCGGGCGCCGAAAGTGAGTGAAGACCCCGTCCCGGACGTCGGCCGAGAACCGCGTCGCGGCGACGAACAGCCCGCACTGCATCATGACCTGGGCGATCCCCGCGGCTCGCAGGAGCGTCGACTTGCCGCCCTGGTTGGCACCGGTGATCAGCACCAGCGAGCGCCCGTCGGCGTCGAGATCGTTACCGACCGAGCAGCGACCGGTCCGCAGCGACAGGCCGACGTCGACCAGGCCGCCGGCGGTGAGGGCGGCGGCGCCTCGCGGGCGGGGCTCCGGAAAGCAGATCGGCTCGCCGATCTGCAGCAGCCGGTCCCGCAGGTTCAGGCACGCGAGGTAGAAGCCGACCTCGTACCGGATCATCCGGAAGAAGCTGAGCATGTGGTCTGCGGCCTGGCTGACGGCGTTCGCGACGAGGTTGATGCCGCGCGCCCGCAGCTCGCCGAGCGCCTGGCCGCCGGCGTCGTCGCGGGGCGACACGGAGATCGTGTAGCCGCGCCGTTCCCCGCGCCCGAGCAGCCGCCGCAAGCCTCGCCTGCCGGGACGCCGAAGCGTTAAGCCCGCGCCGGCATTCCGAGCCCCGAGACGCCCGTTGACCGAGACGCCGTCGCCGAACCTGAGCACCTGGAGGTGCTCGTCAAGATCGCGCAGGTAGTCGTCGTCGAGCTCGCCGCGAAGGGTCGCGAAGAAGCGCCCGAAGCCATCGGACCTGAACACCGCCGCCTCGCCGTCCGCGATCCGACGCAGCTCGCGCAGGATGGGCAGCATGCCACCCAGCGTGCGCACGGCCATGCTGAGGGCGAGGTCGGGGTTCCGGGTGTGGATGCGCCACGCGTCGCGCTCGCCCTCGATGGCCGCGATCGCGAGGTCGTATAGCCGCCGGACGACCGCCGGGTGCTCGATGCAGTCCGCCAGCACGCGCTGGCGGTAGACGATCGCGTCAGGGTCGCGGAGTCCGGCCAGCACGACCGTCCGCGCGACCTCGTGGAGATAGGCGTCGCCGGCCGCCATGACCGTGAGCAGCTCGTCAAGGCCGAGGTCCTCGACGAGCGCCTCGTGCATCGGCGGAAGGCGCGCCTCCAGCTCGAAGTCCAGGACAGGGTGGAGCAGCAGCGCCTTCATGCCGGGAGCCGAGCCCGCAGCTGGGCGTAGCTGACGCCGTACTTGGCCGCGATGGCAGCCGCGTAGGCGTGGCCCTCGGCTGGTTGGCGGTTGATCTTGAAGGTGCGGACCGTGGGATCCTCGGCAAGCACATTGCTGACCATGCTCACCGTCCGGGCGCTCAGGGATGCGAGCTCGTCCACGAACGTCACCCACAGGCACACCAGGTCGAGGTCCTCCAGCCGGCGCATCACCTCGGTGCTGAGGAAGACGGCATCGACCAGGGTTGTTGAGGAGAACACCTCGTTGAGGATCAGCACGCTCCTTGGCGTCGCCTGGTCGAGGATCGCGCGCATCCGGTGGAGCTCATCCTCGAGCCGGCTGCGCTGATCGGCGAGCCGCTCTTCGCGGCCGAAGTGCGTGAACACCCGGTCGACCAGCGGCAGCGCAGCTTCGGAGCCGGCGATCGGACAGCCCAGGCTGGCGAGGTAGAGGACTTGGCCGAACGCGCGCGCGAGGGTTGTCTTGCCGCCCTGGTTCGGACCGGTTACCACGAGCACGCGCTCAAGCCCGCCGAGGGTGACGTCGTTGGGGACGATGGGCGTCCCTCGGCCGGAGCGCCCCCAGGCGAGGGCGACGTCGAACGTCCCCCGGACGGTCACGGTCTTGCTGCCCTCCGCCATGCGCGGATAGCAGAACGGCAGTCCGTCTGCCCGGAGCCGGTCCGCGAACTCCAGGTAGGCGAGGTAGAACTGCACCTCGCGGTCAAAGACCGCGATCGTCGGGTCGACAAGGTCGGCATGCCGGGTGCGGAACGCGTCGAGTGCACGGAACGTGTCGGGGTACAGGCGCGCGATCCGGTCGAGGATCCCGACGTAGTTGAGGTCTGGATCGGTGGTGAAGGTCGCCAGGTAGTCGCGCGGCGCGCCCCGCCGGAACCGCTCGAAGGTCGCCTCGATCGCGGCGGCGTAATCGGGGGCGGGATCGGGCAGGCTGACGGTGACGCGGCCCGAGCGGATGTGGAGGCTGTACTCGACCCCGGCGAGTCCCTCCCGCGTCTGCGCCGCCTCGGCGACGAGCGATCGGAAACCCTCCGCCTCGAGGTGTGCGCTAAGGTACTCCGCGAGCGCGCGCAGGCCGCTCGAGCGCAGCTCGACACCGGCCAGACCGGCCTGCAGGTCCACCACGCAGCGGATGTAGGCCTCCGCCGCCTCGAAGAACCACGTGTCGCGCTGGTACAGGTAGTCGAGCTCCTGGCGGAGCAGGCGGCGGACAGAGCGCATGCCGGCCGCAAACGTGCCAATCAGCTCCCGGGTCGCCACGGGCTCGAGATCCGAGAAGACCTGCTGCCGGTAGCTGATCACGGAGGTCTCAGTTACGGGCGCGTGGAAGTAGCCGAGGAGGTCGTACTCGCCCCGCCCTCGCGTGATCGCCGCCACGACCTGGTCGAGGTTGAGGTCGCGCAGGCAGTCGGGTGCCGGCCCCGCTCCAGCCACAAGCTGGGCCCCGGACCCTGGGAACAGCACGCTGAGGACTGGGCTCCGCAGCGAAGGATCAGCCAGGTCCAAACAGCCCTCCGATGCTGGGCACGGAAAGGCCCCGGGCCTGTCAGTGCAGTCCAGGGGCCATCAGCCCGGGCGGGCGGTTCAGGCGCTGCGCGCCTCGGCGGACACCATCGCCGGATCGGAGACAGCGTAGTCGCGCCCGGGGAGCGGGTCAATCGCGGTGCCGCGCAGCGGCCGGCGCCGGGCTCGGCGGCACGTCAGACCATCGCGTTTCGAAGGCGAGCAATCCGCGAGCGGCGCTCGGGCGAATAGAAGGAGTTATGGCATTGAATTGCCGGACGCGAGCCGCCGATCGTGACCCGCCCCGCACCTGTGCCCGCCGCCTTTGCTAGAGTCCGCGAAGTGAGCGAAGACCTGCCCGTCAACCTGCCGCCCGTCGATCCCGCCCGCGCGGCCGTGCCCGCGACGGCCTTGTCGCCCGAGCTGCTTGCCGGCCTGCTCGCCGATGGCGACGACGAGCTCGCGGCGTGGACCCTGCGCCACGCGCTCGACGAGGAGCCGCGCGCCGCGGTGTTCGACGGCCTGCTGCGCGAGGCGATGGAGCTCGTCGGCGACCGGTGGAGGACGGGCCAGTGGTCCGTCGCCGAGGAGCACCTGGCGTCACGGACCCTGCTCCGGGCCCTCGAGCAGGTGCGCCCGGCGATGCGGCCCGAGCTCCGCGTTGGCCCGGTGGCCGTGCTCGCGGGCGTCGCCGGCGAGCAGCACATGATCGGCTTGGTGTGCCTCGAGCAGGTCCTCGCCGAGGCCGGCTGGACGGTCGCCAACATGGGCGCTGATCTGCCGCACGCGGACCTCGCGCAGTTCATCCGCCGCAACGATGTGACCGTCGTGGCCCTGACGGCAAACGCCCCGGCCCTCCAAACGTCGACTGCCGACGCGGTGCGGGCGGTCCGCGGCGCGGAGGGCGAGCGGCGCATCACGGTCCTCGTGGGCGGCGGGATCGCGAGCGAGCCCGGGCTCGCCGAGGCAGTGGGCGCCGACGCGGTCGTGCGCTCGCTGGGCGAGGCGCTGGCCTATGCGTCGACCCATCGAGGCGCCTGAGGCCAAGCCCGGGGCTGCTCAGCCGGCGTCGGCCACCCCGCCACGCCCACGGCGGTGCGCCCTCACACGGCCACCGGCTCGCGATACTCCCCGAACACCTCGCGCAGCACTTGGCACTGCTCGCCGAGCGTGGCGTAGGCGGAGGCGCAGCGGATGAAGTGGGGCATGAGGTTCGTCGCACTCGACGCAGGGCGCGAGGCCGCGTCACGGAGCCCGTCCAGGGCCGCGCGCACCGCCTCCCCGTCCCTGCCAGCGCGGGTCTGCGCCAGACGCGCGAGGTGGCGCTCCAGCGACCCCGCCGGGACCTGGAGCACGGGCACACGGATCGGCTCGTCGGTCACGAACCGGTTGACCCCCACGATCGTCCGGTCGCCGGCGTCGATCGCGCGCTGGAAACGGTAGGCGGCGTCGGCGATCTCGCGTTGGGGGTAGCCCGCTTCAATCGCGCTGACCATGCCGCCTCGACGGTCGATCTCGTCGAGGTACCGCCACACGTCGCGCTCGACGCGGTTGGTGAGCGCCTCCACGTACCACGAGCCGCCGAGCGGGTCGATCGTTGACGCCACGCCGGTCTCCTCGGCAAGGATCTGCTGTTGGCGCAGGGCGAGCAGCGCGGCCTCGGCGGTCGGCACCGCCAGCGCCTCGTCGAACGCGTCCGTGTGGAGCGACTGGGTCCCGCCCAGGATCGCCGCCAGCGCCTGCGTGGCCACCCTAGTGAGGTTGTTCAGCGGCTGCTGTGGCGCGAGCGACACTCCCGCGGTCTGGGTGTGGAAGCGCATCCAGGTCGACCGCTCGTCCCGGGCGCGGTAGCGCTCGGCCATCAGCTTCCACCAGATGCGGCGCGAGGCCCGGAACTTGGCGATCTCCTCGAAGAAGTCCGAGTGGCTGTTGAAGAAGAACGACAGGCGCGGCGCGAACTCGTCGACAGCGAGGCCCCGCTCGATCGCCGCCTCCACGTACGCCATGCCGTCGGCGATCGTGAACGCCAGCTCCTGGACCGCGGTCGAGCCCGCCTCGCGGATGTGGTACCCGGAGACCGAGACCGTGTTCCAGCGCGGCAGCTCGCGCGTCCCGAACTCGATCGTGTCAACGACCAGCCGCATCGACGGTTCGGGCGGGAACAGGAACTCCTTCTGGGCGACGTACTCCTTGAGGATGTCGTTCTGGATCGTGCCCTCCAAGCGGGCGCGCGGCACGCCGGCCCGCTCGGCCGCCACGATGTACATCGCCCAGATGGGCGCCGCCGGGGCGTTGATCGTCATCGAGGTGCTGACTCGGTCGAGCGGCAGCCCGGCCAGCAGGACCTCCATGTCGGCGAGGCTGCTGACGGCCACGCCGCAGGTCCCGAACTCGCCCTCCGCTTCCGGGTCGTCGGTGTCGTAGCCGTACAGCGTCGGCATGTCATAGGCGATCGACAGCCCGGTCTGGCCCGCGTCGAGCAGCTGCCGGAACCGGGCGTTGGTGTCCTCGGCGGAGCCGAACCCGGCGAACATGCGCATCGTCCAGGGGCGGCTGCGATACCCGGTCGGGTGCACGCCGCGGAGGAACGGCGGCTCGCCCGGGAGGCCAAGATCGCGGACGGGGTCGAAGTCGGCGTAGGCGCCTGGGCCGTCGCGGAGGGGATCGGCGTGCTGGTCGACGGCGGTGGGGCCGCCGGGACCCGCGGGCCCACCATCGGGAGTCGCGTCGAGGTCCCACGGGCCGTAGAGCCGCTCGACCGGGATGTCACCCATGGTCACGAAGCCGTCGCGACGCTCCGGCAGACGGGCGAGGGCGGCGTCGAGGCGCTCGACGCGCCAGCGGCCGCGGCGCTCTGTCCAGGGGTCGGGACGGTCGCTCATGGTCCTCGACTCTACACCCCTCCACGGGCCGCTATCCCGCGGCATCGGAGGGTGCTCGGGGCAGCTGATAGGGCGTTGAACCTAGTGCGGCCGATGGTCCGCGACGGCGTTGGCTCGATGGTCCCGGCGGTGCCGGAACGCGCCTGACCTATCGCGGGGCGAGTCCCGTACGGCCGACCCATTCCATTCGGAGGGGTGCCGCCCTAGTGTTCGGGCTGCGTTCGATACGCGCCGACCCCACGCCAAACCGGGGAACACCCTGGGGCGTCGGTCACGGGCAGGCAGGCAGGACGACTCGACCGCTGGGGACGCTCGGCGGCACGAGGGAACCGAGCTCCCGCCACGAGCCGAGTAACCATGGACGAGCCGGCCAGCAGGCCCGGGAGTGGGGCGGCAGCACTGATCAGGCATATGCGCCTCCGGTGTCGTCCCCCGGGGGCGCTTTCATGCCCGGCGAACCGCGCTGGCGTGGCCGGCCCCTACCGGAACGGGTTGGACTGCCAGCCGGGGCGCGGCGGGCGGTGCTCGCGACGGACGCCGCGGAGGTCCAGCTCGGCGCGGATCACACGGGCGGCCATCGTGATCTCGGGCTCGCGCGTCAGGGTCCCGGCCAGCCAGTCGATGTAGGACGGCTCGAACGCGGCCACCTCGCCGAGGGTGTGCCCGTGGAACTTGCCGAAGTTGAGCTCGACATCGACCGCCTCGTCGAGCGTGGGCGGCTCGAGTCCGGGATGGCCGGCGAGCCAGTCGCGCTCGAGCGGTCCCGACGGCTTCGACGCCCGCAGCTCGCGCCGGGACCGGTCGGGACGCAGCGGCGGCTGACCGGAGAGCGGCAGGCGCGTCCCCGGCGGCGTCGTGACCTGGTTGCGCGCCCGGTACGTCGCGGACAGGTCGAGCCGACCCGTCACGGGCGTCGTCCTCGGCGGCGGGGGCACGCCACCAGCCGGGCGCGGGGCCGCTGCCGGGCGTCGGACGGCCTCCTCGTCCTCGACGTGGCGGCGTCGTCGAGCGGCCGCGCTCTCGGGCCGCGTCAGGCTTGCGTAGGCGGTGTTGATCTCGGCCATCCGGCGCGTGGCGCGGCGCGCGGCCTCCGGATCGTCGGCGGTCAGGTCCGGGTGGTGCTGACGGGCCAGAGAGCGCCACGCGGCTCTGACCTCCTCGGGCGAGGCGCCGGGCGGCACGCCGAGGACGTCGTGGGGATCACGGGCAGACACAGGCGCAGTGTACCGAGGCTGCCGGGTGCACCTTGACGGGAGAGCCGGGAACGCCCACCGCTGGGAGCGGAAGCCGCCGACAGGGCGGAAGCCGCCGCTTGACACCGCGGCCCGTCCGGGGTCCGATTCGGGCATGGTCGCGTCCTCGGGCACCCGGCGCGCTGGAATCGTCGCCGCGGTCGCTGCTCTTCCCCTCCTGTTCGCCTACCGATTCGCGCGCGTGTACCGCGTGCGGGCCGGGTTCCCGCTCCGCCACGAGCCCCTCTGGACGCCGAACGCGCTGGGCCTGCCCTACGAGGAGGTTGCCGTCCCGACGACCGACTGCCTCACGCTGCCGGGCTGGTACATGGCCGCCGACGCGCCGAGCGCCCCGGGGATCGCGCTGGTCCACGGCTGGGAGTCCGCCCGCGACCGCACACTGCCCCACGCCCAGTTCCTCCACGCCGTCGGGTTCCACGTGCTGGCGGTCGACGTCCGCGGCCACGGCATGAACCCGCCCGAGACGCTGCCGATCAGCGTGGGCGAGTTCGCGGCCGATGCCGGCGCAGCGGTCCGCTGGCTCGCCGCACGGCCCGAGGTCACCACGATCGGAATCCTCGGCCACTCGATGGGCGCCGCCGGGGTGCTCGTGGCGGCCGCGTCGGAGCCGAATGTGGCCGCTGCGGTGGGCGTCTCCACGCCGGCCGACCCGTACCGCCTCACCCGCCAGACCTTCCGCCTCGCAAACCTGCCGATCCCGGGACCTGTCGCGTGGCCGCTGGCCTGGCTCACCACCCGCGTCTACCTGCGCCCGCGCGGGCACACCGTCGCGGGCGTCAGCGCGTCGCGGGCCGTCCAGGCCATCGCCGCCCCGGTCCTCCTGGTCCATGGCGACGAGGACCGCGTCGTCCCGCTGGGGCACCTCGCTCGCCTCGCGGCCATCCGTCGCGCCGCTCGCCCTGATGCCGTGACGCAGACGCTCGTCGTGAACGGGGGCCACCACTCCTGGCTGTTCGAGTTCGGCGTCTTCCGTGCCGCCGTGGCGCGCTTCTTCACGACCACGCTCGGCGGACCGCTGGACCCCGACGTGGCGGCTCGCGTCGCGGAGGCGACACCCGCGGCCCGCCTGCCCGAGCCCGAACGCCTCACCGTGCTCGACGAGGAGCCGGGCGGCGTCCGCTCCCTGCTCCGCGTGTTCCGTCGGCAGCTGCCGACCACCGCCACCGATGTCCCGGCCGAGGAGGTCCCGCGATGAACGTCCAGGATGCTGTCCGCGCCAAGCGCGCCGTTCGCGAGTTCGCCGGGCGGCCGCTCGCCGAGGACGACCTCGCGGCCATCCTCGACGCGGGTCGCCGCGCCCACAGTGCGAAGAACCAGCAGCGATGGGCGTACATCGTGGTGCGGGACCGGGAGCGCCTGGCGCAGCTGGCGACGCTCGGTCCGTGGTGCGGTCACGTCGCCGGGGCGGCCGCGGCGGTCGCGCTCGTCACGCCGGACCCTCGGGCCGACGGCGCCTCCCTGTCCATCACCTGGGACCTCGGCGGAGCGGCGGCCCAGATGATGCTCGTCGCCTGGGAGCGGGGCGTCGGCAGCTGTCCCGCCACGATCTACGAGGCCGACCGCGCCCGGGAGATCCTCGGCTACCCGCCGGCCATGCACTGCGAGTTCATGCTGTCCTTCGGCTACCCGGCCGACCCAACGGTGCTCACGCGCCCGAACCGGGCTGGCGGCCGCATGCCGGTCGAGGACCTCGTCCACGCCGAGACCTGGGCGCCCCTGCCGAACGCCGGGGCCTGAACGTCGCAACCCCGACGGCACAGGAGGAGGCAGGCCCGCGAGGCCGACCCTAGGAGATCAGCCCGTCGCGGTCCGCGAGAGCCGCCTCGAGGTCGAGCGCGGCAAGCGGGTCCGTGACCTCGCCACCGACTGACACGACCACCTCGGGGGCGGGCGCCCCAGCCGCGAGATACGACTCGATGGCGGCGTCGAGCCCCACGTCCCGGCCCGCCTGCTCGGAATGGAGCCACTTGTGCTCCAGCACGTCGCAGTACGCCTGGACCAAGTCCCGGTCGGGGCCAACCTCCCGCGCGATTCGCGCCTGCGTCGGGCGGTAGACCTCGCGCAGCCACCGGTCGGCCTGCTCGTCGGGCTCGATCGGGCGACCCTCGGCGTGCTCCAGCCAGGCGCCGTACTCGGCGAGGTCGTTGAGCAGGATGCGCGCCTGCCCCTCGAGCGTGCGCAGGCGGGTGCGGCGCTCGAGCTCGTTGGCGTGGAACCGGCGCGTGGTCACGCTGGTCCTGAGGCGCACTGTGCCCTTCGCCACCGGGTCCAGCTCGAGGTCCACGGAGAAGCCCAGGTCGTTGAGCCGACGCAGGCGGGCGCGGATCGCGCGCCGGTCGCCCGGGACCAGCTCCGGCGCGTCGTGGAGCTCTGACCAGACGGCGGCGTACCGCGATCGCACGGACTCGGCCGCCTCGATGCTCGCCTCCGTCTCGTGGCTGCGCCCCTGGTACGCGGCGAGGTCCGCCAGCCCGAAGGCGACGTTCTCCACCAGGATGTCGAGGTCGTAGGCGCGCTGGCCGTCGGACAGGGAGGCGTGGATGTCGCTCGTCTCCGCGTCCACGAGATATGCCTGAATGCGGTCGCCGTCACGCCGGAACAGCGTGTTGGCGAGCGAGCAGTCCCCCCAGTACACGCCCCCGCGGTGGAGGTCCACCAGCAGCAGGGCCATCGCGTCGAGCAGCCGATCGCGATAGGTTCCGGACACGCCGCGGAAGCGCATCAGCAGACGCCGGTACTGCATCGAGTGGCGCAGGTACTCCGTGACGAGGACCGCGTCGCCGCGCTCGGGACGCACCGCGAGGCCGACCGCGCGCACACCGGGCAGGCGCGCCTCCTCGAGGTGCCGCAAGACGTCGAACTCGCGCACGGCCACCGCCTCGGGCAGCTCCTTGAGCGCGTAGACGATCCCCTCGTGGACCAGGAACCGGACGAGGTGCCGCGACGGGCCGACCGGCAGCTCGCGGAAGTGGTGCCCCGCGTCCGCCCAGACGGCGAGCGGGACCTCCCACGGCAGGTCGAGCAGGCCGGCAACCTCGTCGCGCAGACGGAGTCGAGGCAGGCTCATCCGCGGGATCCGCAGCCGACCGTGAGCGGAAGGGCCAGACCGGCTACACGCGCTTGCGCAGGTACGCCGCGACGCCCGGGTCGTACCCGAGCGACTCGAACAGCCGGCGCGCATCGGGTCTGTGGTGGCCGGCGGTGACCTCGAGCCACGCCGCTCCGGCCGCCCGCGCCTGCTCCTCGGCGGCGTGCATCAGCAGTCGGCCGATGCCGCGCTCGCGGACGCCCGCCTCAACCACCAGGCTCGTGATGCGCGCGAACAGGTCATCCACCTCGAACCGCGGCAGGACGAGCACGGTCACGAAGCCGACGACGTCGCCGCCGGCCTCGGCCACCAGCACCTGCGAGCGGAGTGCGCCGTACCGCTCGATGCGCGACGCCAGATCGGAGCTGCCGGCGGGGTAGCCCTCGTCTGTGAGCAGCGATGCGAGGCGTTCTGCGTCTTCGGCGGTGGCCGGACGGACGGTCACGTTGGCGTCGTTCATGACGCGATGGTACTTCGACCCGAGGCCGTTGCGCGCGCCTCCGCGATGAGCAGGTGGGGTCCGGCGACGGTCCGCCCCGGCAGGAGCACCGCCGGGCCGAGCGGTCCCGGCTTCCGAGCGGAAATCCTGACCCCCCGAGTCCGGGCCTCCGCGACCCAGGCGTCGAGCCCAGCAGTCGGCCGCAGGTACAGAGCGCACGGCCCCTCGCCGTCGCGGGCGAGCGACGCGGCAAGGCGCCCCTCCGTGTTCGGCTCCGTCAGGACGAGCGTGCCGCCGGGCAGGGCGGCGGACCGCCGCAGGCGGACGTGCGCGCCCAGGTGCGGGTCCGCGAGCGCATCGCCGTCGCCCTGCGCGGGATCCGGCCCCAACAGCCACGGGTCGAGATCCGCCTCGGCGCGATCGAGCTCCACCGTGCTCCACGCGACGGCCACCAGGCTGAGCGCCGCGCCGGGAGCGGGTTCTGGCGCCGGCGCCCCGCCGATGATGGGCTCGAAGACGAGGCGGCCCTCGGCGGTCGGCTCGTCGCCGGGTCCCTCATGGCGCCACCGAACAACGTCGAGGGGCTCGCCGCCGAGGTCAAGACGCCAGACGTCCTCGCCGAGCGCCTCGGGCGCCACGCCCAGCCGGCGGGCGAGCGCCGCGGACCATGCCGCGGGGTCGGCTGCCTGCCACGTGAGGCTCGCCCAGCGGCTCAGGGCCTCTGCGGCGCCGGGGCCGGAGTCTGCCGTGGCGCCCGACGCGTCGGCCGCCACGGTCCCCTCCTCGGCTCCGCTCATTCGAGCAGCAGGTCCGGCGACTCCCCCACCGAGCGGAACCCAAGCCGTTCATACAGCCGGATCGCCACCTCGTTGCCGCTGAACACGCCCAGATACGGTCGGCTGTCCTGGTACTCGCGCGCCACGGCGATCGCCTGGCGCGTGGCCAGCGCCCCCAGCCCGCGGCCGCGGAAGCCAGGCAGCGTCCCGATCGACGAGAGATATGTCCAGCCGTCGAAGGTGGTCGCCTTCGCGGTCGCCGCCGCCATGCCGTCCACGCGCACCAGCACCAGCGCGACACGTGGGTCCGGCAGCGTCTTCTCGAGGTCCAGCGCCAGCTCGTGGGCGCGCGACGCCGGTGCGCCGAAGGCGGTGGCGAGCACGAGTCCCGCATCCTCGAGGTCCCTCGCGTCGGCATCGGCGGGCCCAGCGATCACGCGCAGCTCGACGCCCCTCGCAGCCTCGCCCGGCCGGACCGGACCCGCAGCGTCCGCGTGCGCCATGACCATCAGGTGGCCGCCGCCGACATCGACGAAGCCGTTGCCCGCAAGCCGCAGCGCGAGGTCGGGCGGACCGGCGTGCACCGGCGACGGCCAGACATGCGGCTGCCGGCCGAGGATGGCGAAGAGCGCGAGCGTCTCGGCAAGGCGCCGGTCGAATGCGGCGGGGTCCTCGGGCCAGCGCACGGCCTGGAGGCGGTTCCAGAACGGGTCGCCGTCGCGCGGGTCGTGGAGCAGCAGCGCGTCGCCCAGGTCGCGGGCCTCGCGCGACGGCAACGCGTGCGAGTACAGCTCGTGCCGCTCGATGGCGGTCATCGTGGCAGCGTCGATCTCGAGGCGTCGGGTCACGGGGCCACCTTACCGGGACAGCCGCTCGAAGGTGCGCGCGGGTCGCGGGGCGCCACGCGAGAGCGCACGGGGCCGAGGTGCCCGGCGGCGAGACCTCCCCGTCAGTCGAGGTGCAGGACGATCGCGCTGGCGCCCGACGGCAGGTCAACGAGCTCGGGCACCGGCAGCCCGGCGGCTGCGAACCAGCCGAGCGCCTCCGACGCGGTGACCAGGCGGGTGCCCTGGACCACCTCGTCGAGCTGGACGCCGGCGATGAGCTCGCCGTGGGGGGTCCTGAGCTCGTCGGGATCGCTGGGGAGGTTCCAGTCGAGCGCCACGAGCCAGCCGCCGGGGCGAACGGCCGCCCACGCCGAGCGCAGCGTGCCCACCGGGTCTGGCAACTGGTGCAGCGCGTACTGGAAGTACACGAGGTCGGCCTCGGCGACGTGGCCCACGGCGAGCATGGACCCCTGCTCGACGCTGATCCGCTCGGACAGGCCCGCCTCGGCCACGTTGGCCTTTGCGCGTGACACCGAATCCGGCTCGAACTCCACGCCGGTCAGCAGGAGGCCCGGGAAGCGGCGGGCCATTGCGATCAGCCAGCGCCCGCCGCCGGAATGCACGTCGATGGCCCGGGCACCGGGCTTGAGGTCCGCCACCAGCTGCGGGAGGGCGCTGAGCACCTCCTCGAAGAACACGGCCACGTCCTGGATGGTCAGCCGCTCGATGGCGACGCGGTACCTGTCCGGGCGCGCCAGGACGGGCTTGCCGGTGCGGAACACCTCGGGCAGGTGGCCGTAGTCGAGGCTGCCCACGGCGGCGAACTGGAACTGCCCGCCGAGGAACTCGGGGCGGTGGGCGTCGAGCAGGATGGTGGCGACGTCACCCGGGACGCGGATGCGGCCGTCAACGCTCTCCACCAAGGCGAACGCGTCCGCGCCCCACGCCCAGCGGGCGGCGAGCGCGGGCTCGACGCCGGTCTTGGCGGCCAGCTCTCCGGCCGACAACCCCACCGTCCCGGCGTCACGAAGCGCGTCGAACAATCCGAGCTCGAGGCCCGTGAACACGTACCAGGTGCGGTAGAAGCCGCCGAGGCTGGTGACGAGGTCGTCGAAGCGGTCGTCGAGGCGCATGGCGCATTGTGGCATGCGACCATGCGCTGCCGACATGCCGCCGGGTCGTGGCCGGGTGACGGTTGCGGGACGGGCGTCGGTGCAACCGCGCCGCCACCAACCGTGTTCTACCGATGTGATGGACGATCAAGCGCTCGCCGACGCCCTCGCCCGCGACCTCGATGCCGCCTTCGAGGCGCTCGTGCGCGCGCACGCCGACCGCTGCTTCGCGATGGCCCTGCGCGTCCTGGGCAACCCCCACGATGCCGAGGAGGTGGCGCAGGACTCGCTCGTCCGGGCGTATAGGGCGCTCGCCGGGTACGAGGTGGCGCGGATCCGGGAGCTTCGCCTCCGCCCGTGGCTGGCGACGATCGTCGTCAACCTGTGCCGCAACCGGGTGCGACGGGGCCGGCCGATGACGACGCCGCTTGACGAGGTCATGGCCGAGGGCCGAGAGCCTTCGGCGCCGAGGCACGAAGGCCCGGCCGCCGTTGCGGAGCGGGGCGACGAGCGCGAGCGCCTCGCCGCGCTGCTGGCCGCGCTGCCGGAGCGATACCGCGTCCCCGTGGTCCTGCGCCACGTCGACGACCTCTCCTATGCGGAGCTGGCCGAGGTGCTCGGCCGCCCCGAGGGCACGCTCAAGGCCCAGGTTCACCGCGGGCTCGCGATGCTTCGCGCCGCCGCGGTTGAGGCGGGGCTCGAGGAGGTGACGGCATGACCACCGATCAGGCGCGGCTCACGCATCTGGGCGTCCCGGCCCCAGACAGGCTGGCTGACGACGTCCTGGTCGAGGTTGGCCTCGCCGACCGCATCGCCCCGCTCGCCACGGCCATCGGCACGCTCTGGGTGGCGTGGAACGGGCGCGGGATCGCGTCGGTGGGCCAGTTCCCCGACGGGCCGTTGGCCGCCGCCGAGCACCAGGCGCAGACCGGCCGCCGGACGCTGGTCGGGGACGCGCTGCCGACGGACCTCGCGGCGGCGGTGGCGCGTCGGCTGTCAGGCGAGCGACACGTGCCCCTCAAGCTCGACCTTCGCGGCCGCACGCCGTTCGAGGTCGCAGTCTGGGCGAAGGCGCTCGAGATCCCGTTCGGCGAGGTTCGGCCCTACGGCTGGATCGCCACCGAGATCGGCAGGCCCAAGGCGGTCCGGGCCGTGGGAACGGCGCTGGGCCACAACCCGGTCCCACTCGTCGTTCCGTGCCATCGCGTCGTGCGCAGCGACGGGCACATCGGCAACTACTCGCTCGGCGGCCCGCACAACAAGCGCACGATTCTTGCGGCCGAGGGCGCGGACCCGGACGCGCTCGAGGACGACGCCCGTCGAGGCGTGCGCGTCGTGGGCTCGGACTCCACGAGGATCTACTGCTGGCCCACATGCCGGCAGGCCCGACGCGTCATGCCGCAGCACAAGGTGAACTTCCGGAGCCTCCGCGAGGCCGCCGCCCGCGGCTACCGCCCGTGCAAGGTCTGCCGCCCGATCGCGGCCGACTCGGCGGCCTGAGTCAGTTCTAGAGTCGGCGCCCTCGAGCCAGTGTCCCGGTTTGGCCTAGCCTGCTAGCGCAAGCGGGGCGCGCCCCGGTACACTCCGCCGACCGCCGACCTGGAGGCCGCCCCGTGACCACGCGCTCCGCCAGCCCCGTCGCCGTCTGGGCGGGGATCCTCGTGCTCTACGTTGTGTGGGGCTCGACGTACCTCGCAATCCGCGTGGCGGTCGGCTCCATCCCGCCGCTCCTGATGGGCGCCCTGCGGTTCATCCCGGCGGGCCTCCTACTGGGCGCGGGCGTGATGGCGTACGGTCGCGGCCGGGTGCGTCGGCCCAGCCTGCGCGAGACCCGCGATGCGGCGGTCGTCGGCGCGTGTCTGATCGGCGGCGGCATGGGCGTCGTCTCCTGGGCTGAGACGATGGTGCCGTCAGGCACGACCGCGCTGCTCGTGGCGCTCATGCCCATGTGGCTTGGCATCTTCGCGAGGCTCGTGTTCGGCGAGCGGATGGCTCGGCGCGCGGTCATCGGGACCGTCGTCGGGCTCGTGGGCGTCGCTGTCCTCGCGGGGCCGTCCATCGCGGGCGGCGGGGCCGAGGCGCCGGGGCTTGTCGCGCTCCTCGTGTCGCCGATGTGCTGGGCTGCGGGCTCGCTCTACGCCGCGCGGAAGGCCGTGCTGCCGCGGCCCGCGCTCATGGCGACGAGCGCCGAGATGTTGCTCGGCGGACTCCTGCTCCTCATCGTCGCCGCGCTGACGGGCGAGCTGAGCGGCTTCAGCCCGAGCGCGGTCGAGCCCCAGGCGTGGGCTGGCCTGCTCTACCTGATCACGGTCGGCAGCCTCGTCGGGTTCGTCACCTTCGCCTGGCTGATCGGCGTGGCGCCCCTGCCTCGCGTGACGACGTACGCCTACGTCAACCCGATGGTCGCCGTGGTCCTCGGCGCGATGATCCTGGGCGAGCCCCTTGAGCTGCGCACAATCGTCGCCGCCGCGACCATCGTGGCGGGCGTGGTGATGATCGTGTCCGCGACCGGGCGGCGCACGGCCGCAGCGCCCGCAGAGCGCGTGGCGACCCCTCCCGACGCCGGCGAGGTCTCGGCCAGCCCCGCCGCCTGAGGCTCAGCCCCGCTCGAAGCCCTGGGCCGGCCACGGCTCGCAGCGCAGCGGGCGGTCGTGGCGGTAGCCGAGCGCGTAGTCCGCCTGGATCAGCGTGTGGAGCTGGCTCGTGCCCTCGTAGATCACCGCGGCCTTGGAGTTGCGCAGGTAGCGCTCCACCGGGAACTCGTTCGAGTAGCCGTTCGCCCCGTGGATCTGGATGGCGTCGAGCGCCGCCTGCACCGAGTGGTCCGTGGCGTGCCACTTGGCGAGCGACGTCTCACGCGTGTTGCGCAGGCCGCGGTTCTTGAGGGCCGCCGCCTGGTACACGAGCAGCCGGCCGATCTCGGTGCCCTTCGCCATGTTGGCGATCATCTGCTTGACCAGCTGGTGCTGCCCGATCTCCTGACCGAACGTCTGGCGCTCGTGCGCGTACTTGACCGACGCGTCCAGGCACGCCTGCGCGAGGCCGACGGCGCCCGCGGCGACGGTGAACCGCCCCTGGTCGATGGCGCTCATCGCGATGAGGAAGCCCTCGCCCTCCTCGCCGATCCGGTTCTCGACCGGCACGCGCACGTTCTCGAAGTTGAGCAGGCCCGTGTTGCCCGCCCGAATGCCGAGCTTGCCGTGCAGCGTCCCGCTGGTCAGCCCGGGCATGCCCCGCTCCAGCACGAACGCCGTGATGCCCTTGTGCTTCTTGGTGCGGTCGACCGAGGCGAAGACGAGGAAGTGGTCCGCGATGTCCGCGAGGCTGATCCAGATCTTCCCGCCGTTGAGCACGTAGCTGTCGCCGTCACGGCGCGCGGTTGTGGCGAGGTTGCCGGCATCCGTCCCCACACCGGGCTCGGTCAGGCTGAACGTGGCCAGCTTCTCGCCCTTCGCCTGGGGGACCAGCCAGCGCTGCTTCTGCTCCTCGGTCCCCCACTGGAGGAGCGTGAGGCTGTTCAGCCCCACGTGGACGCTCTGCACAACGCGGAAGGCCGTGTCCGCCCGCTCGAGCTCCTCGCACAGGATCGCGAAGCTGACGTAGTCCATCCCCGAGCCGCCGTACTGCTCGGGGATCGGCGCGCCGAGGAACCCCATCACCGCCATCTTGGCGAACACCTCGCGGTGCACCTCGCCGTTGGCGTCCCACTCGCGGATGTACGGCAGGATCTCGGCCTCGCCGAACGCGCGAGCGGCGTCGCGGACGAGCTTGTTCTCCTCGGTCAGCGTGAAGTCGATCACGATCCTTGCGCCTCGGGCTTCGGCATCGCGCCCCGCGAGAGGGTCGGGGCGGTCGTGCGGCCATCCTACCGCTGGGGTACGACCCGGCGGTGGGCGTTCCCGGCGCGGACCCGAGGATGCCGGGCGTGCCGCCGGGGCTCATCGCGATGAGGCATGAACCCGATCGGTCACGAATGTCGGAACGCCCCGCCTGCTCGCCGTCGCGAAGCGCGAGGCAGCCGTCCACGCGCCGGTCAGGCACCCGGGTCGTTCGCGAATCGCGGAACGATCGGGTCCCACGTCATGCACGGATCGCGGAACGATCCGCCAGCTGGCCACGGCGAACGCGGGCAACGACTTGGCAGCCGCGGGTCGGGTGCGCCGCTGTTCACGAATCGCGGAACGACTTCGACCCCGCGGGACGCAGGCCCTGTTGACCCGATCGTTCTGCGATTCGCGAACGACCCGACAGGACGGCTCTGGCGCGACACCACACGACGGGCGGCATCGCTGTGGGCGCGCCGTGGCGGACCGTGCGGGCTGCGTCGAAACCCCAGGAAATGACGGCGGCGCGAGCGTCACCGTCCGACCCCCTGAGTGGCCGTGACCCTGGCCGCGGCGTCACCCACCGCGTCGTGCCAGTTGCCTATACTCGAGGCCGTGGACACCTCTGACGCGCTCGACCTCGCCGCCCTGGCGGACGCCAACATGAGCCCCATCCTCGGCCGGTACATGGACAAGAGCTGGTCCCACGGGATCGGCCACCGCCTGTACGACACCGCGGGCAACGCGTACCTCGACTACGCGAACGGCATCGCCGTCACGGCGCTCGGGCACAACCACCCACGCGTGAGCGCCGCCGTGCACGCCCAGGTGGACAAGCTGATGGGCCCGGTCCACGCCATCGGCTTTTCCGAGCCCACGGTCAAGCTGGCCCAGATGCTCGCCGCCACGTTCCCCGACCCGCTCCACAGCGTGCTGTTCCTCAACTCGGGCTCCGAGACCATCGACGGCGCGATCAAGCTCGCCCGGCGCGTCACGGGGCGCCCGGCGGTGATCGCGTTCCGTGGCGCCTTCCACGGCCGCACGATCGGCGCGACGAGCGTCACGACATCCGCGCTCACGTACCGCAAGGGATACGAACCGCTGCTCCCGGGCGTCTACACGACCGTCTTCCCGGCGGTGTACCGCTACTACGCGGGCGACGAGGAGCACGCGGTCGCCGACTCGCTCAAGCACTTCGACGGGCTGCTCATGACCACCGTCGCGCCCGAGGACGTGGCCGCGGTGATCATCGAGCCGATCCAGGGCGAGGGCGGCTACTACCCGGCGCCGGCGGCGTTCCTCCAGGGCCTGCGCGAGCGGTGCAGCAAGCACGGCATCCTGCTGGTCATCGACGAGGTCCAGTCGGGCTACGGCCGCACCGGCGACATGTGGGCGTTTCAGGAGTCGGGCATTGTGCCGGACGTAGTCTGCGTCGCCAAGGCCATCGCCAACGGCCTCCCGCTCTCGGCGATCGTGGCCTCGAAGGCGACGATGCAGGCCTGGGGCAAAAGTGCCCACGGCACGACGTACGGCGGCAACCCAGTCGCGTGCGCGGCCGGCGTGGCGGTGCTCGAGACGATCGCGGACGAGCACCTGCTCGAGAACGCCCGTGCGCGCGGTAACGAACTGCTCGGCGGCCTGCGCGAGCTGATGAGCGAGCACACGGCCATCGGCGACGTGCGCGGGCGCGGCCTGATGATCGGCGTGGAGTTCGTGAAGGACCGCGGGTCGCGCATCCCGGACGGGACGATGGCCGACGCGGTGATCGAGCGATCGCGAGACGCGGGCCTCCTGCTGCTCTCGTGCGGGATCGCCCACCAAGTGATCCGGTGGATCCCGCCGCTCGACGTGACCGTGGCCGAGGTGGACGAGAGCCTCAGGATCTTCGAGGGTGCGCTGCGCGGCTGAGCCTGATCAGCGGTTCCGGGCGAGGAACTGCATGACGTCCTCGAGGCGGAAGCGGCGGTCGCCACGCTTGCAGACGCGGTAGTACGGCAGCTCGCCGCGGTCGCCGAGGCGCTTGACGGTGTTCACGTGCAGGTGGAGCATCTCGGCCACTTCGCTCGCGGTGAGCATTGGCCCGAGGTCGTTGATCGCCATTGACGCCATGGTGGTTTCCTTCACTGTCGGGCCGGGTGGTGCGAGGAGGGCACTTCGGTGCAGTCCGGCGCGCTGCTGGTGGGAGTGTCGGAGTGAAGGGGGATCCGGACAACCCGTACTCTCGGTGACCCGGTGGTACCAATCAGGGGCCTGCGGTACTCCGAGGTGCGGTCACGAGGGGTCACGAGGGGCGGGAGGACAGCAGCTGGAGACGCCGGTCAGGGGCCCGGAGAGGGCTGCCCTGCCGCCGGCCTGCCGGGGCTGAACCGGTGGGCCGGGACCGCGCAACCGGCGCGTGGGGGCACATCCATGCGTCGATCGATCGCGATCGCCGGCCCCCCGGGTTGCCCACCCCGATCAGGAGGTCCGGACCAGGCGGCGGGAGGGATTGTGGGGCCGCGTCGCCCGCCGTGCACGCCCATCTTGCAGTTCTGCGGTGCGCCCGGGCACCGGCACGGCGCCACTTCCTGTGCGGCTGCGATCAGGTCGCCGTGCGGACCTCGAGGAGCTCCAGCTCCGGCGTCCGCGGGAACGCGCACAGATCCCCGCAAGATGGGCAGACCGCCTGTCCCGGACCGATGACGTCATCGTGCTCAAGCCCGCCCTCGAACCCGCACGGGCACGTGAGCCGGACCTCGAATGGCTCCGCCTCGAGGACGGCCCCCGCCAGCGGGCCTTCCCCGGTCAACATCTCGAACGCCTGGCGGAGCACGTCTTCAGGCACCGTGCTGGCGTAGCGGATCCGCACCAGCGATACGGGGACCCCGCCCGAGCTCGCCACGGCGACGTCGAGCAGCTGCCCGACCATCCCGACTTCGTGCATCTCAGCCCTCCCCCGCCGATCGGTTGGACATGACGCCGGCGACGGCCCCGCCGCCGGCGACGGCCGCCACGACGGCCTCGACCGCGTGCGGGATCGCGGTCTCGATCTGGGGCGTGAGCCTGTCGCCAAGCTCGAGGCTTGCCGGCCCGATCCCTACCAGCACAGTCCGCGGCGCGGCGCCCCAGAGCTCGTGCGCGAGCGCGAGGAGCGACTCCGGGTCCACGTGATGCGTCATCGGCGGGCCGCCCTCGACGATGCGACCTGCCTGCCCGCCATCAGCGTCCCCACCCCGGCCCCAGGGGACCAGCTCGCGGACGACCACCTCCCCCGCCGGTACGCCATCAGCCGCATCGACGAGCACCAGAAGCGACACCCGGCTCGCGTCCAT
>JBBIIL010000016.1:44513-46717 GCA_037446495.1 Chloroflexota bacterium
ACGCGGAGCGCCATCTGCCCGAGCGCATGCGTGGAGCACGAGAGGCACGGGTCGTAGCAGCGGATGACCGCCTCGACCCGGTTGAGCATCGACTCCTCTAGCCGGTCCGCCTTGACGTGCTTGCGCGCGACATGGAGGACTGCCCGGTTCATCGCCATGTTGTTGTGGCCGGTCGCGATGACGAGGTTCGCCCACTCGACCAGGCCGTTCTGGTCCACCCTGTAGTGGTGCATCAGCGTCCCGCGCGGGGCCTCGGACACGCCGATGCCCTCGAAGCGGTTGATGCCCGCCACCGAGCGGACGTGCGGCGAGAGGATGTCGGGACCGCGCAGCAGCTGCTCGACCTTCTCGATCGCGTGGAGGGTGTCGATGAGCCGCGCGTAGTGGTAGTGGAACGACGAGCTGGCCACCCGGCCGACGCGCCAGCGGAACTTCTCGAGCTCCTCGTCGGCGCGCGGCGTCCCGGTCTTCTCGGCCACGTTGAGCCGTGCGAGCGGCCCGACGCGGTAGATCCCGTCCGGGTAGCCCATCGGCTTCCAGTACGTGCTCTTGAGGTACGACCACGGCTCGACGGCCTCGCCGATGTAGTCGTTGAACATCTTGGGGTCGATCTTGTCGGCGAGATAGTGGCCGTCCGCGTCGATCACGCGGATCCAGCCGCCGTAGTGGTCCACGTTGCCGTGCCGGTCCACGAGGCCCATGAACGCCGAGCGGAAGTTGCCGAAGGTGGCCGCCTCCTCCTCCCAGCGCAACATGTCGCTCTTGTACCAGGCGATGGCGCGCTCGGTCGCGGCGATGGCCTCGGGCACGCCCGCGAGGATCCGGTCGCGGATCTCGGGGGTGAGCTGGAACGCGACGCCGCCCGGCACGATGCCCTCGGGGTGGATCCGCTTGCCGCCCAGCCACTCGATGATCTGCTGGCCCCACTTGCGCAGCCCGATGCCGTCCCTGGCGAGCGCCGGGTTCGCCTGCGCCACGCCGATGATGTTGCGCACCGCCGGGTCGCCGTCGAACCCGAACAGCAGGTCTGGCGACGAGAGGTGGAAGAACGAGAGCGCGTTGCTCTGGACGATCTGGCCCAGGTTGATCACGCGCCGCAGGTCGGCGCCGGTGGGCGTGGGCTCGACGGCCATGATGTCGTCCACGGCCTTGCTGCTCGCGACCAGGTGGCTGACCGGGCAGATGCCGCAGATGCGGGCCATGAGGGCCGGCATCTCGTGGACCGGGCGCCCCTGGGTTATCCGCTCGAAGCCACGGAACTGCGTGACGTGGAAGTGCGCGTCCACGACCTCGCCGTGATCGTCGAGCTGGATGGTGATCTTGGAGTGGCCCTCGATCCGGGTGACCGGGTCGATGACGATGGTCTGGCTCATGACGGCCTCCTTCGCCTCAGCGCCCGAACCGGGCGCCTGCGACGTCTGGGGTCCGTCCGGACAGCAGGTCGTCGAGCAGGGTGTAGATGAGGTCCGCGTGCGGCGGGCATCCAGGCAGGAACACGTCCACGTCCACGAAGCGGTTCACCGGCTGGGAGGTGGGCAGCAGCTGCGGGATGACCCGGTTGGGGATGCTCTTGTTGATGTCGGCGTTCTCCAAGTAGGCGCGCTCGAGTAGCGGGGCCACCCCGATCGGGTTCCGCATCCCGGGCACGTTGGACGTGACGGCGCAGTCGCCGAAGGCCACCAGCACCTTGGTCCGCGCACGGACCGTGTGGATGCGCTCCAGGTCGTCCTCCGACGAGACCGCCCCCTCAACCAGGCACACGTCCACGCCCTCCGGAAACTCCTTGACGTCCACGAGCGGGCCGTAGACGAGGTCAGCCCGGCTGAAGATGTCGAGCAGGCGCTCGTCGAGGTCGACCAGGCTCATGTGGCAGCCCGAGCAGCCGTCGAGCCAGACGGTGGCGACACGCGGCTTGGTCACAGCCCACGCTCCTCCTGGTGGACCCGCAGCCAGGGAAGGAACGGGCGTTTGGTCTTTGAGCCGGCCGCGACGGGCCGACCCTTCTCGAACAGGGCGCCCGTGGGGCAAACCTGGACGCACTTGCCGCAGCTGGTGCACGTGGGCGACTCGCCCCACGGGATGCCCATGTCCGTCTGGACGCGGGTCTCCAGGCCGCGGTGCATCACATCCCACGTGTGGGCGCCCTCGATCTCGTCGCAGACGCGCACGCAGCGCAGGCACAGGATGCAGCGGTTGTGGTCGAT
>JBBIIL010000017.1:0-46482 GCA_037446495.1 Chloroflexota bacterium
GGAAGGTTTGCACTCGACTCGGAGCGGCTGGCCGGCTTGGAGGTCCGAGCCGCGCAGCGGCGGGCCAGTCGGAGACTAGCGAATGGCGCTCTATGGCGCGGTCATTCCGGCGGCGGCGGCCTGGCGGACCTGAATCGACAACCGCTCGAACGGCCGATAGCGCATTCTCGGCCACCTGGTCGGCCCATAGGTACCCCGGGCATCCTGGTTGCCAAGCCCAGGACGGATCGGAACATGCAGAGTTCACGTCAATCGCCGCAGCTCTAGATCGCCCTCTCTGCCAAGATCCGGTGAGACAGCCCGCCACCGCTGATTACTGAACGAGGGCGACGCTGCCCCGGTTAGAACGTTCGTTCCTTATCCGGAGCGGCCGCGATTCTAGGAGCCGAGACCATTAGCGGGCCAACCGGTAGGCGGAGTCATGCCGAACGTCACCGCATAACCGGAGTCGGCGAGCCCTCTCTGAGTGGACGCCGCGCTTAACCCGGATCCACCGAAGTTCGGGCTGAGCAGCTCGGTTGGCGGCCTGGACTGGTGTCGGACGTGCTGACGCGGCGTGGCGCGGGGCCGAAGGGTGCGATGGCTGGGTGCTGGAGGCCCTGCAGGCTGCCGGTGCAGGCCGGTCGAGGGGCCCGAACCCTGTGGCGGGCACGCTCCCGCCAAGCCTGGGTGCGGCGGAGGGTCGCGACCGACGTCAGGCGAGGAGCGGGATGGCCCGGAGCCTCGCGAGGGCCGCCAGAAACTCGGACCGCCAGGGCCAGTGGCGCGGCAGGTGGAGCGTCTGCCGGCGGGCCGAGCGGGTGAGTCGCCCGCCGAGGCCGAAGAAGCGCTGCCGGAGGGTCTTGGCGGTCACGATCCCGGCACCCAGCCCGAGCCTGCCCGTCCAGCGGGCGAGATTGTGGGCGATCACCTGGATCGCGAGCCAGGCGCCGTTGGCGGCGAACTTGCCCGACGGCAGGTGGTTGAGCCCGACGCCGTACTTGAGGTCCCGGATCGCGTTCTCGATCTCGGCGTGGCGCCGGTGGTCGGCCTCGAGCTCGAGGGTCTCGCCCTCGCGATCGGTGATGAACGCGTGGAAGTCGTACGTCGTGAACAGGGCGAGCTGGGAGCCCGGGGTCGGGCGCACCCGGCGCACGATGAGCCGGACCGGGACCGCGTCCTCCTCGGCTGCGAACGGCGTGTACGTGGTCTCGGCCACGTCGGCCCCGCCGTCGATCCAGTACGGGATCGGCGTCCAGGCATCGTCGGGGATCGCCTCGATCTGGCGGTGGAGCCCAGGGCTCATCCGCATCGTGATGGAGAAGCGGACGTCCATCTTGCGGCAGGTCCCGACGACGGCGTGGGCGTAGAAGCCCGAGTCCGCGCGCATCGTGAGCTCACCCGTCGCCCCGGCGGATCGGACGCGGCCGATGGTCTCGCGCAGGAAGTGGGCAGCACCCCGGACGGTGTTGGCCCGGCCCTCGCGCAGGCGCGCCATGAAGCACGTCGCCCGTGCCCGCGGCGACCGCGAGCAGCGGGTGGTAGCCGCGGACGTGCGTGTACCCGTGGTGGACCGCCCCCTCCTTGGCGAGCCCGTACGTCTCGCAGATCGTGGAGTCGAGATCGATCGTGAACGGGGCGTCGCCGGGACCGGCGCCGGCCGCCCAGGCCCGCGCCAGGAGCTCGCGGCTGATGGCGTCGAACTGGCGGACGTGGCCCCAGCGGAAGCTGCGCAGGAAGGTGCCCAGGGTCGACGCCGCCTTGGCCCGGAAGCCGAGCACCCTATCCGTGGCGCCCGCGCGCAGGGCGTCGGCGTCGCTGATGCAGTCGCCACCCGCGAGCGCGCTCATGACGAGGCAGAGGACCTTGTCGCCGGCGTTCGCCCGGCCGGGCTTGGCGCCCAGGTCGAGCCAGCGCTCGACGAGCCCCTTGAGACCCAGGTGCTCCGCCAGCGTGGCCGGCAGCAGGAGCCCGGCACCGGCCACCTGTCGCGCGTCGTCGAACGCCACGTCGAGCCAGTCGAGGGTGTGGGAAGATCGCATCCGGCAGGTGCTCCTCTGTTGGGCCTTGATGGGCTGTTTGCAACGCCATCATTCCCGTTCAGGCGGGCACCTGTTGCTGTGTCCCGGATCGTGAATCAGGTCAGGGCTTCGGTGGATCCGGGCTAACGCGTCTGGCCCCCGGCGAACCGGGGGCCAGCAGTCTCGAGCGCCTGAAGGAGGGGAGGGTCGACGCCCGGGACAGTCGCGGTGGGAGGGTGGGACGCTAGTTGAGGGAGACGGGGTACGTGGAGCGGTGCGGATCGTCCGAGAGCTCCCGAGAGTCGACACCGACCTCGGCGGCGAGCGCATCGAGCGCGCCGAGGAGGAAGATGGCGATGACGGCGAAGATCAGGAGTTCCACGGTTGTGCTCGCTTCTGGCCTGGCTGCGGGGCGTTGGTATAGTCAACTAGGCCAAGCCCGAGATTAGTTGGACTAGTCCACTATGTCAACCAGCCGAAATGGCCCCTCCGCAGCGACCGAAGGGCCTAAGACCGAGGGACCCTCCGGCGCCCTTTCGGTCCCAACTGGACCCCCAGGCGCAACGTCTGCACCGACGACGGCCGCCTCGCGTCACGCGCTCGGCATCGAGCGCGACTCGGACGTCCCCATCTCCACGCAGATCTTCTGGCAGCTCGCCTACCAGATCGAGTCGGGCCGCCTCCAGCCCGGGACGCGCCTGCCACCGGTCCGGGAGCTCGGCGCGGCACTGCGCGTGAACCCCAACACCATCCGCGCGGTCTACCGGCGCCTGGCCGACGGCGGGTACGTCGAGGGCCGCCACGGGGCCGGCACGCGGGTCGTGGACCGCCCCCCGGTCCGCCGTGGGTCGGACGCGCTCGCCGGCATCGTTGCCGAGACGCTCCGCCGCGCAGCGCAGCTCGGCTTCACCCCGGACGAGGTCGCCCAGGCGACCTTCACCGCCGCCACGGAGCGCAAGCGCCCCGGGCCCCACGTCCGCGTGCTCTTCGCCGAGTGCACCAGCGCGGACGCCAAGGTGGACGCCGAGCGCATCGCCGAGGCGTTCCCCGAGCGGATCGAGGTCATCCCGGTCCTCCTCGACGACCTCCCGGACCGCCTCGAGCGCTATCACTACGACCTCGTGGCCACGACCACATTCCACGCCGACGAGGCGCAGGCGTACGTGGCCGGGCGCGTGCCCGTGGTGGCGATGCTCGTGGGGCCTGGCTATATGAGCTTGGTGCACGAGATCAGCCAGCTGCGTCCCGGCTCCAAGGTGGGCGTGGTCTGCGGGTCGCAGCGCGGCGTCGAGAACATCGCGGAGGTGCTCCAGCTGACCGGCTCCACCGACGTCCGCGTCCTTGCCGCGGTGGCGCACACAGAGGCTGAGCTCGACCTCGTGGACCGCGACGCCGACCTCATCCTGCTCTCCCGCGAGGCGACGGCGCTCGGGCTCGAGGCCCGATTCGAGCGGCCGCAGCGGCTGCGCGAGTGGAGCTACGAGTTCGACCCGGCGGCATTCGAGCTGCTGCGCCGGGCCCTCGAGCGGGTCGCCGCCGACGGGGCGCGGGACCGGGCCGACTAGCTCCACTGCCGCGTGCGACACTTTGTCCATGCGCTCGCTGCCCTACTCCCGGACCGCCCGTCGCCGGTTCCGCCTCGACGCGTCCGCCACGGCCGACACAGCGGCCGCGGCAGAGCCCGTCGCAGGGCCCGCCCGCCGCAGGCTGGCCGCCAACCTGCCGGCGGCCAGGCGCGTGGTCGCGGCGCTCAACGCGTCGCTGTCCCCCGGGGCCCCGTCGGCGCAGGCCGGCGAACTGGCCGCGTTCGAGCTGCTGCACGAGATCTTCCACCTCCTGGTCGAGCGTGCCGCCGAGCTGGATCCGCCCGCTGCGATGGCGAAGTCCGCCGTCCACGTTGGTGACGTGGTGGGCGAGGTGGAGTTCGCCGACCTCATCGACTCTGTGGGCGACGAGTTCCCGGACGTCGCGAGCGGCGATGTGCCGGTCCGCCTCGAGGAACTGCTCCTCGTCCGGATCGCCAACGAGAACCCTGCCGCACGCCCGCTCGTCGCGCTAGTGGACGACTCGCCGCTGCCTCGCGAGGAGCGCGACGCGTCGATGGCCGCACTCGAGGCGTACTACGCCGCCCGCAGGCCCATCGGGCCCAAGGGCGAGACGCTGGTCGAGCTGTTGCGCGCCCCCGCCCGCGCCCACCCGACCTCGCTCGCCGGTCAGCTGCGCTACGTCCGCGACACGTGGGGCTCGATCCTGGGCGACAAGCTGGCCGCTCTGCTCGACCGCATGCTCCTCACGCTCGACGTCATCGCCGAGGAGGAGCGCGGCCTGCACCTGCGCTTCGGCGGGGGCGGGGCCGGCGATGGCGGCGGTCGCCCGGACGTGGCCGACCTGTCGGGCCTCGAGGCTGAGCCCGAGCGCTTCTCGTCGGACTCCGCATGGATGCCGCGCCTCGTGATCGTCGCGAAGAGCACGCACGTCTGGCTCGACCAGCTGTCCGGGACATACCAGCGAGAGATCCACACGCTCGACGCCATCCCAGACGAGGAGCTCGACAAATTGGCCCGCTGGGGTATCACGGGCCTCTGGCTCATCGGCCTGTGGCAGCGCAGCCGTGCCAGCCAGCGCATCAAGGCCTGGCGCGGCAACCCGGACGCGGCGGCGTCGGCCTACTCGCTCGACGACTACCGCATCGCCGACGACCTCGGCGGCGAGCCCGCCTGGGAGACCCTGCGCCACAAGGCGTGGCAGCGCGGCATCCGGCTGGCCTCGGACATGGTGCCCAACCACATGGGCATCGACTCGCACTGGGTCACCGAGCACCCGGAGTGGTTCCTGTCCACACCCCAGCCGCCGTACCCCGGCTACACCTACGGCGGTGAGAACCTGGCCGACTACGGACGTGTCGAGGTCCGGCTCGAGGACCACTACTGGGACAACTCCGATGCAGCGGTCACCTTCGAGTGGCGCGACCGCTGGAGCGGCGAGCGGCGGTACATCTATCACGGCAACGACGGCACGAGCTTCCCGTGGAACGACACCGCGCAGCTGGACTTCAGCCAGGCGGCGGTGCGTGAGCAGGTGGTCCAGACCATCCTCGCGGTGGCGCGCCGGTTCCCGGTCATCCGGTTCGACGCCGCGATGGTCCTCGCCCGCAAGCACGTGCGACGGCTGTGGTTCCCGGCGCCGGGCGAGGGCGGCGGCGCCATCCCCTCGCGTGCCGAATTCGGGACCCTGACCCAGGAGGAGTTCGACGCCGCGATGCCCGCCGAGTTCTGGCGGGAGGTGGTGGACCGCGTCGCGGCCGAGGTGCCGGACACGCTCCTCCTGGCCGAGGCGTTCTGGCTGCTCGAGGGCTACTTCGTCCGGACGCTGGGCATGCATCGCGTCTACAACAGCGCGTTCATGCACATGCTCCGCGACGAGGACAACGCGGGCTACCGGCGGGTCCTCAAAGAGACCCTCGAGTTCGACCCCGAGATCCTCAAGCGCTACGTCAACTTCATGAACAACCCCGACGAGAAGACCGCGGTCGAGCAGTTCGGCAAGGGCGACAAGTACTTCGGCATCGCGACGCTGCTGGCGACGCTCCCGGGCCTGCCGATGATCGGCCACGGACAGTTCGAGGGCTTCGCCGAGAAGTACGGCATGGAGTTCCGGCGGGCGAGCTGGAGCGAGGGCGCTGACGACGCGCTGGTCGCCCGCCACGAGCGCGAGATCGTGCCGCTGCTCCACCGGCGCGGCGACTTCGCCGAGGCCCACGACTTCCTGCTCTACGACGTCGCGCACGACTTCGGCGGCATCGACGAGAACGTCTTCGCCTACTCGAACGGCTCGGGCAGCTCGCGGACGCTGGTCGTCTATCACAACCGGTTCGGCGAGACCTCCGGGTGGATCAGGGAATCCGCGGCGTACGCCGTGAAGGATGCCGACGGCTCGAAGCGCCTGGTGCGGCGGACGGTCGCCGACGGTCTGGGCCTCGCCGACGGCGATGCGACCAATCGCTGGCTTGCCTTCCGGGAGCAGCGCTCGGGCCTGGAGTACCTCCGGTCGGTCGCCGAGGTACGCGAGCGCGGCCTGCACATGGAGCTGCGCGCGTACGAGACCCGCGTGCTCTGGGAGCTGCGCGAGGTCCAGGACCTGTCCGGCGTCTGGCGCCGGCTGGCCGAGCGGCTCGAGGGCCGGGGCGTGGCGTCGCTGGAGACGGCGCTGCGGGAGCTGCAGCTGACGCCGGTGCACGACGCGGTCCGATCGGCGATCGAGTCGCCGTCGCGAGAGGCGGTCGAGCGCGTGGTGGATGCGGTGGCGGAGGCCACGGGGACCTCAGGTGACCGAAACGCGGTCGTCGATCGGATCACGTCCCAGTGGGCGTCGGCCGATGCGGTGGCCGCGGGGATCGAGGATCCGTCGCAGGCCGCGGCACTGCGCGTGTGGACCCTGCTGGCGCCGCTGGGCTCGCTGCCCACAGGTGCGATGGTCGGCCCGACGTCGCGAGCCTGGTTCGACGAGCTGCACCTCAAGCCGATCGTCGCCGAGGGGCTGCGGCACCGCGGCCTCGGCGAGGGCGAGGCGTGGTGGGCTGCCGAGCGCGTTCGGCTGCTGGTGGACCTGCCGGTGCCGTCGATGGTTCGGGGCGCGGCCGACGCCGTTCCGTTGCGGCTTGTGGACCGCTGGCTCACGCACCCGGTCGCCCGCCCGTTCCTGCGCGTGAACGAGTGGGAGGGCGTGGCATGGTTCCACGGCGAGTCGCTCGATGAGCTGTGTGCCTGGGCGTCCCGGATCGAGGCACTTGCGGGGACCGTTCCGGGCGGTGGGGCTGCCGATCCCGACGGCGTCCTGGCCCGCGTCGCCCGCGCGACGACGCTGTCGGACTTCCGGGTGGACCGCCTACGCGACCACCTCTTCGTCCCGGGCGCTGACGAGCCGGAGCCGGACATGGCGCTCGAAGCCGAGGCCGCCGAGGCGGCGCCCGAAGCCGAGCGTCGAGCCGAGGGCGCGGGCGAGCCGAGGGCAGGACCCGGGACGGCGCCGATGCCCGACCTCGAAGCGCCAGCCGAGCCAGCGACGGGGCCTCAGCCCGACGTCAGAGCTGCGGCTCAGGACGACGCGGTCAGGGCTGAACCCGGATCCGAGCCATCGCAGTCCTCCAAGGCAGAGCCCAAGTATGGGCCCAGCGCTAGGCGTAGGCCCGAGCCGGAGCCGGAGCCCGAGCCGGATCCCGAGCCGGAGCCCGATCCCGAGCCGGAGCCCGAGGTCGAGCCCGAGCCCGAAGCGGTGACCGAGCCCATCGCCCAGCCGGAGCCCGTGGCGGAACCCGAGCCTGAGTCGGAGCCTGTGTCGGAGCCTGAGTCGGAGCCCGAAGTCGACGTCCGCAAGGCTGGCAAGAAGGACAAGAAGGACAAGAAGGCCAAGGGTGGGAAGAAGGACAAAGGCAAGAAGAGCCGTTGACTGGTCGCCCAACGTGCCTCATCTCAAATACCGGCACGGCCGGTGTAAGGAGGGCTCGGCGCGCACTGCCGAGCGTGGGTCTCGTGGCGAACACCGCCGCCTCCGGTAGCTGAGTCGGATTCGGCTCGCACCACCGATCGTGCCGGTATTAGAGATAGGCGGGCTCCCTCGGGCGGGCCCCACGGGTCCGACGGGCGGGTCCCATGGGCGGGCACCCGCGGGCGGGCTCCCGCGGGCGGGCCCCCTCGGGTTCTCTGGCCGGGCGGCTGCTCAGCCCAGCAGGATCCGGCGCAGCAGCGGGATCGTCGGGGCGCCGTGCGAGATGACCGCCTCGAGGTGGGCCCGCTCGTCGAACCCGGGAGTTGCCGGGTACCCGCCCACCAGCTCGGGCACCGGCACCGTCCAACGCCCGGCGCCCGAGGCTTCGGCCGCCCGCCGACGCGCCTCGTCCTCGATGTCCCAGCAGCCCATCGACCCCACGAAATAGGTGGACAGCTGCGTCGCCGTCAACCGTGCGCGCTCGTCCTTCGCCTCTGCCTCGGTCCGCTCCTGGAAGGCGCCATCGACCATCAGCTCCAGCGCGTCGTTGCTCGTCATGCCGAAGCAGTGGATCCGCACGTCGAGGATCGTGTTGACCACGGCGCGCAGGTAGAACTTCCAGTGCTGGAGCCAGAGCGCCAGGTCGTCGCCGGCGTACCCGCGGTCGAGCATGACCTGAGTGACGTAGACGGCCCACCCCTCGGCGAACAGCCCCGAGGCGAAGACGCGCCGCACGATCGACCCGCCCGACTCGTTGGCATACGCCCCCTGCAGGAAGTGGCCCGGAACCGCCTCGTGGATGGTGAGGAGCCTGAGCTGGCGGTCATTCATCTCGCGCAGCCATGAGTCCACATCCTCGGCGCCCCACTCCGGGCGTGCCGGCGTGACGGAGAAGAAGGTCTTCTGGCCCACGTCGAGCGGGCCCGGGGAGTCGAGCATCGCCCCAGCGAACGAGCGCATGAACTCGGGCGTCCACTGCACCTCGAGCGGTGCGGACGAGAGGCCGATGACGTTGCGCTCGCGGCAGAACGCCCCGATGTCGGCGACCAGCGCGCGACAGACCTCCACGAGGTCGTCGGCCGCCGGGTGCTCCAACGCAATCGCGTCAAGCACGGCGCGCACCAGCACGCCCTCATCATCAGGCATCGGCCGGTCGCCGCACCACAGCGGCCAGATGGCACGCGACAGGCGGATCATCTCGCCGCGGACCGCCGCGTACTCGCGCTCGGCGCGGGCGAGGATCGCCTCGGGCTGGACCTCGGGGTCGGCCAGCGTAGAGCGCAGCTTCGCCGCGAAGAGGTCGCGACCAAGCTCGGGCACGCCTGTCGCCTGCAACGCCACCTCGGTTCTGAGGTGACGGCCGATCCCCTCCAGGACAGCCCCCGCGGTCGCGTTCGCCGCCCGCAGCCGCGGCAGGAGTGCCCCGATGGCCGGATCGGCATGTGCCGACTCTGCCAGTGCCACCGCCTCGTCGCCCAGCGCCGCCACGCCGGCAATCCGCTCTCCCGCCACACGGGCGTGGAGCCTCGAGACGGGCCGCGTCGGGTGGGTGCCGAGCACGGACTGCGCGTCAGCGATGATCCGCGGCACGCCCTCGAGACGCGCCGTGACCGACTCCAGCCGGTCCGCGAGCGGCGCGAAGTCGCGGGCGATCAGGCCGTGCAGCCCGCCGCCGATGAGGTACACCCAGCCCAGGGCATCCCAGGCGTCGTCGCGCAGCTCTGCCTCGAGGAAGTGGTACCGGGCCAGCTCGCCGAGGACGAGGTCCCGGTCGATGGCCTCGTCGGGCGTCAGGGTGGCGGCGTCGAGCGCCTCGAACCTCGCCGTCCAGCGCTCGTACATCGCGAGGCGGTCGAGCCGGCCGCGGTCCGACGTGTCCGGCCATCGCCCGTCGAACCGGTGGTCGCCGATGAACGTGGCCGTGACGGGGTCGGCGGCGAACAGGTCCTCGAGGAAGCGCGCGGCGAGATCGTCGAAGGCGGTCACGAGGTCTCCCGGCGGCGAATTCTGCAGTCGCAGGGAGTCTAGCGTCGCCACGGTGAGGTTCGCCGCAAGCACGGGGCCACCGGCCACACCGTCACCCGCTCGGTCGCCGACGCCAATGCCGTCGTCACGGTGATCGACTTCGCCACGATCGCCGGCGCCGAGGGCTTCGCCGTGGACCCCTCGCTCGTCGAGGCGATGTCGAGGGCAGGCGTGGTCGGGGCGCCGCAGGTCTGGATCACCCGAGGAGTCCAGCACCGTCGCCTATTGACGATCAGCCTCGCGTCCCCGAAGCCCGTCGGCGCCTCCTGCCCACGGGCTTCGTCATGCCCGCAAGTGAGCGGTTGGCGTGGCGGGCGGGGGCGGGGCGGGCGTGCCGCCGGCGGGGCGGGGCGCGTAGACTCGGCCGATGACGACCGAACTGGCACTCGTCATCGGCCGCATCCTCGGCCACCCGGGCGGCGGCGCGCAGCTCGTCGCGGACGGGCACGCGGCCCAGGTCGGCACCGACACGGGCCTCGCCCGCCGCGGCGAGGGCATCGACACGCATGGCGGCTCGATGGTCCCCGGCCTCAGTGACCGGCGCGGGCGCCGGCCCGTCGGGGGCGACGCCGACCTGGCCGTGCTCGGCCAGGACCTCCTCGCGGAGGGCTGGTCTGCGATCATCGGCACCACATCGGTCGCCACGCTGGTCGGCGGGCGCGTCCACCGCACGGAGGGTCCGGCATGAAGGGCGTCATCCTCGGCATCGCGGCCACCGCGATCGCGTTCGCCATCCTCACGGTCCTGCTGCCGCAGGTGAAGTTCGACGGCGACATCGTCCACCTCGTGATCATCGCGGTGCTGTTCGGCGCTGTGAACGGGCTCATCAAGCCAGTCGTGAAGCTGCTGTCATTCCCGATCAACCTCATGACCGTGGGCCTGTTCGGCATCGTCGTCAACGTGGTGATGTTCATGGGCGTCGCCTGGCTGTCGACGTCGTACCTCAAGCTCCAGTTCACGATCGCGGGCTGGCCGACGCACGGGCTGACCTTCGACGTCCTCGGGACCGCCGTGATCGCCTCGATCGCGCTGGGCATCCTGACAGCCGTCATCGGCCTCGTCGTCAAGGACTGACGTGGGCGCCCCGGAGCCGAGCGCCGCGTCCCGGCGCGCTCCCCTCCCCGCCCGCGCCGAGCAGCTGCGGGCGGCCGCCGCCCGATTCGGAACGCCCGTCGGGGTGACGTCGATCGCCGCGCTCGAGGCGGCCGCCCGAGAGCTGTGCGCCGCCTTCCCCGATCCATGGCTGCGGGCGTTCTCGCTCAAGGCCAACGACGTGCCGGCGGTGGTGGAGCGGCTGGGAGCCCTGGGCCTCGACGCGAACGTGGTCTCGCGGGGCGAATGGGCGGTCGCGCGCCGGGCTCGACTGCCGAACGGGCGGATCACGCTCGAGGGGATCGGCAAGACCGCGGACGATCTCCGGGCGGCGGTGCGGGCCGCGGTCGATGGCGCGCCACTGCGCTGGGTGGCGGTGGAGAGCGCCGACGAGCTGAATGCGCTGACGGCGATCGCCGCGCGTGCCGGGCTGGGACGGGGCGGACGCGCGCCGCTCGACGTCCTGCTGCGGCTCAACCCCGACGTCTCGCCCGAGACCCACGCCGGCCTCGCGGTGGGCCACGGGGCGAGCAAGTTCGGCATGACCGAGACCGAGTTGACGGCGGCGGTGGCGACGACGCCCGAGGTCGGTGCGGTCCGCGTGCGCGGTGTCCACTTGCACGTGGGCTCCCAGCTGGGTGCGGTGGACGCCTGGCGCGATGCCGTCCGACGGGGCCTGGCGCTGTTCGCCCTGCTGACGGCGGGCCGGGCGGGCATGGACACCTTCGACGTCGGCGGCGGGTTCCCCGTGGGCGAGCCCGGGAGCGTGCCGCCGCCTGCGCGCTTTGCCGAAGAGGCCGCAAGGATCGTAGCGGCGATCCCCGCCGGTCGCCGCCCGACGCGGCTCGCCACCGAGCCCGGGCGGTTCCTCGCCGCGCACGCGGGCGTGATCGTGGCGCGGGTGCTCCACGTGCGCGAGCGACCGGGCTGGGGCCGCGTGGTGGTCATCGACGCGGGCATGACCGAGCTCATCCGGCCGATGCTGTACGGGGCGCACCACCGCGTGGCCGCGCTGACCTCGCTCGGGGTGGCGTTGGAACCGGACGCTGCCCCGCCCGATGGCCTCGAGCCCGCCCGCGTCGACGGGCCGATCTGCGAGGGCACCGACAGCTTCGGCGGCCATGACCTGCCGCCCCTGCGTCGGGGCGATCTCGTGACGCTCGCGGACACGGGCGCCTACGCCGCGTCGATGGCGATGGCCTATAACGGCCGCCCTGCGATCCCCCAGGCATTGCTCGAGGCCGACGGGACGCTCCGCCTGGGGCGGGCGCGCGGTCGCATCACGGGCCACTAGACGATGCCCCAACGACCCGCGCTCCAGCGCTCCCCGGTACACTCGCGGCCATGGGAGCCGCGGACACGATGGAGATCTTCTTCGAGCTGCTGAACGGCGGCGACGTCAACGGCGCCGTGGCGCTCATGGACGAGCGCTGCGAGATGCGCGTCCACGTCGGCGAGAACTCGCGGACGCTGCGCGGCATCGAGCAGGTGAGCGGCTGGTTCCTGCGGGCGGACAAGGGCCTCAAGATGGTCCCGGGCGAGGTCCGCGACATGGGCAACACGTATCAGGCCGACCTCATCGTGGTCCGGCCAGGCGCTCCCAGTCAGGCGCTCGACGCCCAGTTCCGCGTCGAGGCGGGGAAGATCACCTCAATCAACCTGGCGCCCCGCACCCGCTGACGCTCCGCACCCGCTGACGCTCCTGGCTTCGGCGCGCCCGACGCGATCGGGCGTCAGTCCAGCGCCCACTCCCGCCGAGAACGCCCTCACGGGGCCGCTGACGCTCCCGGCACCGCCGACGGCGAAGCCCCGCTGACCGCGCCCGTGGGGGCCGCGCCTGCGGGCGCCGGGATATTGAGCACATCGCCGACCTTGATCGAGTTCGGGTTCTTGATCTGCCGGTTGGCGTTGAGCAGCGCCTTGGTCGTGATGCCGAACTTCTGCGCGATCGCGCTCACCGTGTCGCCCGCAACGACAGTGTAGGTCGTGGCCGTGGGCGCCGGGACGGCGGTGGGGACGAGCGAGCCCGTGGGCGCGCTGGATGCGATCGCCGACGGCGAGGCGGAGGCGCCCACCTGTGCCGAGTCCTTGCCGAGGTGGAGGATCATCGGCGAGACGACGAACAGGAAGGCGGCCGCGATCACGAGGGCGATTGCGGCAAGGGCGATCCTCGGAACGCCACGAAGCGCCGACAAGCCGACGCGGGTGCGCAGGGATGGGTACGCCTCATATCTGCGCGGGCGCTCCCAGGCGGGGCCGAACAGCTCGTCCGCATCGATGGGCGCCGGTTTCGCGCCGTCGCGCGGGGACGGCGTTCGGGGAGCGGGAACCGGGCGGCTTGCACGGGATGGGGCGGCGGAGCGCGACGATGCAGGATTCGCCGAGGCGGACTGCGGGCGGGCCGGCGGCATCGGTGCAGCGACCGGCCCGTCGTCGTACGAGTCGTGGAAGGCGTCGTCGGAGGCGTCGTCATCGTCCGCGTGGGCAAGCGGCACCCAAGCGGGGACCGGGCGGGCCGGCGCGGGCAGGTCCGGGTCGGGGCCCGCGATGCGGGCAGCGGGGCTATCGGCGAGGCCGCGGGCGTCACTCCCCCACTCGTCTCCCTTCGCGCGCGACGCGGTTGCGGCACCCCCGGCCGCCGCGGCGCCGGCACCCCAGCCTGGGATTGCCCCGGGGGCGGCGCTGGGGGGAGGCTCGACGAGGTGAGACTCACCCTCGGCCGCCCACGGCGGCGGGGACGCCCAGTCGCGGGGCGGCGACTTGCGGGGCGGAATGGGCTGCGCGGCGCCGGCGGGCGCGTGCCGAGGCTCACGCCCGACGGGCGGTAGCGGGACGGGGCCCGACGTGTCCTCCTCGCGCGGCCTGGCCGCAGGGGTGGGGGCGGCGACCGAGGGACGGGCGGCGGCGGCCTCACGGCGGGCCCAGTCCTGGAACGCGGGACAGACCGCGAAGGCGGGCGAGAGGCAGTACGCGTCCTGGTGCGCGATGGCGCGCGGCGCGGGCACGGACTCCGCGAAGCAGCGGTGGCGGTGGTCGGGCGCGGTGGACCGCGAATCGCGGTCGTCGTCAAATGCGACGAATGGGCATGCGGCGGCGCCGTCGGTGCTCGGGATCCCTCGGTCGGTCATCGCGGCGATGATACTCGGCCGTCGCGGGGAGGTCCCGGCGAGTCGTCCCTCGCGGGCCGGGTACGCTGCGCGCCCGCGTCCCGAACGCAATCGTCGCGCAACCCGGCCGTGCGTCGGCGGGGGTGGACCGGCGACGCACGGCCGGGTACGCTGCCCGCTCGGGGCGGTCCCAGTGCGCCGCCCGCTCAGCGCCGAGGCGAGGAGGCACACCGCATGCCCACGACGACCCGGCTGCGCCGGGCGCGGGCCCGGCCCGCCAGGCGATGACCTCCTCCGGCGCGGGCGATCCGGCCTGGCGCGGTGGCGTGCGGGTCGCCGACGCCCGCGTCCGGGTGCTCGTGGCCGACGGCGATCCGGGGCGCGTCGGGGAGATTGTCCACGTGCTGGGCGAGGCCGGCATCGAGGCCGTGACCGCCTACCGCGGCGCGTCGGCACTGGCGCGGGTGGCAGACGAGGCGCCGGACCTGGTGATCGTGGGCGATCGCCTGGGCGACGGCCCGGCCATCGAGCTCATCCCGCGGATCCTGGGACGCGTCCGGCTGCCCATCCTCGCGCTCGCGGCGCACCCCGACGACCGCATGGTGGTGGCGCTGCTCGACGCAGGCGCCGACGACGTGATCAACATCACGTTCCGCCCGTCCGAGCTGCTCGCCCGACTCCGTGCCCTGCTCCGCCGCGTCGGCGGGTCGACCCCGGCGCCGCCGCCGGGGCCCCTGCCCGACGGCCTGCTGGTGGAGCCCGGCCGACGCGAGGCGAGAGTTCGCGAGCAGCCGCTGGTGCTGACGCCCACAGAGTTCGAGCTGCTCGTGCTCATCGCGCTGCGCCGCGGCGACGTGGTGGACCACCGCACGCTGCTCCGCGCGGTCTGGCCAGGTCGCCCGGAAGCAGATGCCGACCTGCTGCGAACGCACCTCACGCACCTCAACGCCAAGCTGATCGGCGCGGGCCACCCCGGCCTGCGGAACGTCCGCTCCACCGGCTACGCGCTGCGGGTGACCGGCGCCGACTCCTTCCGATAACCGTCCGGCGCAACGTCGCCGACGCACGACCGCCGCCCGAACGGAAGGTGGTCGCAACCCTCCCGCATCCCCTTCTCCCGACTTCCTTCCTGTGACTAGCGCGCCGCTGCCCGCAGCATCCGCGTCACCGGCGGCAGCGGGTCCGCCGGACGACAGAGGAGATCGACCGATGGCCACCGCGCCGACCACACCTGCGGCCGACGCCGGGGAGATGAAGCGGACACTGAGTCTGACCGGCCTCACGATCAATGCCATGGCGCTGATCGCGCCCGGTGCGTTCCTGTGGACGACGTTCCAGTCGCAGTCGCTCCAGGCCGTCGGCGGCAACACCACCGCCCTGGACATGGTCCCGGGTCTGCTGTTCGCGCTGATCCTCGCGTTCCTGACCGCGCTCTCCTACTCGGAGCTGGCGAACCTGTACACCAACGCCGGCGCCGGCTCTTCGTACTACTTCGCCGAGGCCGCCTTCCTCGAGCGCGAGGAGGCCTTCCACTACAAGTTCGCGCGGCTGGCCAAGTTCATCGTCGGCTGGGTCTCGCACCTCTACTACTGGATTTACCCCGGGATCATGGTCGCCTTCACGGGCGTCCTCGTCGTGTACATCGCGGGCCTGTTCGGCGTCACGCTGTCCACGCCGATCGAGGTTGGCGTCGCGATCCTGTTCGCCGCCATCACCGGCGCCATCGCCTTCCGCGGCATCTCCGGCTCCACGATGACCGCGGTCGTGATCAATGTGATCCAGCTGACGGCGCTGGTGGTCTTCTCGGCCCTGGCCGTCATCTTCCGGCTCACCCACCCCGACGCCGGCTACATCCACGACGGCATCACGTCGGTGGTGCTGCCGCACCAGATGACGAACGTGCTGTTCCAGGGCACGATCGCGATCCTGCTTTTGGTCGGCTTCGAATCGGTGACCGCGCTTGGCGCCGAGGCGATCAACCCCAAGCGCGACGTCCGCCGGGCGGTCCTGCTCTCGCTCGCCATCCAGGGCGGCATCGCGTACCTGCTCGAGTACGTGTCCGCCAACCTGTTCGTCAACACCAGCCTGACGTACACCGTGACGGACGCCTCGGGCGCCCAGACCACGGTCAACGGCTACGCGGCCGCAGCCGCCTCGGGGGCCCCGATCGGCGACATGATGCGGTTCATCGGCGACAACATGCTCGGGGGCACGGGTCTTCCCCTCACGATCATCCTTGCGGCCACGGTGCTCGTCGCCCTCGTCGGCACCACACTTGCCTGCCTCAACACCGGCGTCCGGATCACCTACGTGATGGGCCGCGACAAGGAGGTGCCGGGCATCCTGGGCATGCTCCACGGCAAGTACGCAACGCCGCACTACGGCGTCATCGCGCTGGCGGGCGTGTCGGCAGTCATCGGCGCGTACGGCGTGCTCTCGGCCGACACCCTGCTCCAGACCATCCTCGCCTCGAACGTGGGCACGTTCCTCGTCTACGGCATGACGAACCTGATCGTGGTCCTCGCCTTCTGGCACCGCGTCGAGCGCAACGCCGTCAAGCACATCGTGGTGCCCATCCTGGGCGCGCTCGCGAACCTCGCGATGCTGCTTGCGGTCATTGGCCTGTCCATCGCCGCGGGCGGCAGCACCCAGACGGACACCGTGATCGCGCTCGGGTTCGACGGCATGTGGATCGTGGTCGGCGCGGTCTGGCTGTTCGCCAACTCGCGTTCCACCAGCCGCAGCGTACTGGTGAAACCGACGGTCAAGGCGGACCTGGCCTAGTCGCCCCAACCTCGCGTCACGCGCCCGAAGCAGATCGCCCGTGGCCGGCCTCCCGCCGACCTCGACCCCCTCACAGGCCCCCGTCGGCGACGGGGGCCTGCCCGACGGTTGGATCCGGGCCGAGGTGGCCGCCCTCTCCGCCTGCGGCCCGATCCGCGACCAGAACGAGGACCGCGTGGGCTGGGTCGTGCTGGGCAGCCTCGCGTCCGCCCGCTCACCGGGCAGCGACGAGCCGGTGTCAGCCGTGCTGGAGGGGCCGGGGGTGGCGATCCTGGTCGCGGACGGGCTGGGCGGCCACGCCCATGGGGAGCTCGCGAGCCGGACAGCGGTCGGGCGGCTCCTGCGGCGCCTGAGCTCGCCGGAGGCCGTCGCCAAGCCGGGCGAGCTGCTGCGCGTCGGGTTCGAGGACGCCAACCAGGCGTGCGTCGCCGGCGACCTGGTAGACCCCGAGGCCTTCGACCGGGACCCCGTGGGCGCCGAGCCGCGGTCCGCGCGGGAGCGGCGTCGGGCCCTGGAGGCGGCGGCGAACCCCGGCGCCGGCATGGAGCCGGGGTCTCGTAACGGCCAGACAACCCTCACCGCGATCGCGCTGACGGGCCGCAGCGGCAATGTTGCGCACGTCGGCGATTCACGGCTGTACCGCCTGCGCGGCGGGGACATGGAGCTGCTCACCAATGACCACACCCAGGCGCGCGAGCTCCTGCGCATGCGCGTGATCAAGCCCGATCAGGTACTGACCCACCCCGGTCGCCACCTGCTGACGCGCTCCGTCGGGGGCGACCTGCTGGTCCGTGTGGACGAGCGGGCCAGCGCACCGGCCGTGGGCGACGCCTACCTGCTCTGCTCCGATGGCCTGTGGAGTGGCATCACCAGCTGGGAGGCGCTCGCCGCCCTGTCGGGCGATCTCGCGACGGGCGTCAGCGATCTGGTGGCCCGCTCCGCAGCGGCGGGCGGCGACGATAATGCAAGCGTGATCGCCCTGCGCGTGACTGCCCTCTCTGCCGGCCCGGAGCCCAGCTCCCCAGGCTGGCACCTCCCGTGGCGCCGGTGAGCACCGGCGCGCTCGCGCCGGGCGAGACCCTCGACCGGTTCACCATCGCCGAGGCCATCGGCCACGGGGCGTTCTCGGACGTATACCTCGCCGAGGGGCTCGATGGCCGTCGGGTGGTCATCAAGGTCCCCCACGACGCACTGATGGGCGATGTCGGGGCGTTCGACCGCTTCCGACGCGAGATGGAGATCGCGGGCAAGCTCGACCACCCCGGGATCCAGCACTCGTTCGACCTGGGCGAGGACCGCTCGCGGCCGTACTTGGTGCTCGAGTACATCGACGGGGTCACGCTGCGCGAGGTGGAGCGCCAGGCGGGCCGGCTGCCGGCGCCGCGGGCCGTGGACATCGCAACGCAGCTGGCGGCCGCCATGGCGCATGCCCACGCCAACGGGATCAGCCACCGCGACCTCAAGCCCGAGAACGTGCTGGTGACGCCCGATGGCCGCGTCGTGGTCACCGACTTCGGGATCGCACTCATGGCGGGCGCCCGCCGCCTCACCTGGCGCTGGTTGACCTCCACGATGGGCACGCCCGACTACATGGCGCCCGAGCAGGTGGAGGGCAAGCGCGGCGACGCGAGAACGGACGTCTACGCCCTGGGGATCATGCTGTTCGAGATGCTCGCCGGCCGCGTGCCCTGGGAGGGCGACAATCCGCTCGCGGTCATGGCCCAGCACGTGAACGCGCCGCTGCCGTCCCTGCGGGAGATCGACCGGCACGTCCCGGCGCCGCTCGAGGCGATTGTCACCAAGTGCCTGCGCAAGAACCCCGAGGAGCGTTACGCCGATGCGGGCGAGCTCCACGCGGACCTCGAGCGCTGGCAGGACCTCGACGTGTCCACATTCCACTTCGGCGAGGACGCTGTGCGGCGTTCGGTCCGCGACCGGGGCGGGCTGCCGCTGGTGGTCGCGGGCATCAGCGCGGGGTTCCTCATCGCGAGCATCCTCTTTGTGGTGGCCTACTACCTCGCGACGCACCACTGAGCCCGCTCAGGCGTGGTCAGTCGAAGGGCGGCACCTCGGCCTCGCGGCGCGCGAGGGACACATTGAGGTAGCGTGCATCGCCGGTCACCTCGCGCCACTCGCCCAGCCATGACGGGAGGTCCACAGCCTCGTCTTCGGACCTGAGCTCCACCTCCAGCACCACGAGTCCGGCGGGAACCTCGAACACGTCGATCTCCAGCGTCTGGGCGGCGTGCGCAACGACGAGGCGGGTCTTGCGGACGGGCCTGCGGTCCGGGTCGGCCCGCGTCAGGGCCGCCGTCCAGTCGGCCTCGCTGATCGCGTCCTCGCGCTCGTCGAAGCTGAAGGCACCCACCCGGCGCTTCGTCGTCCGCCGGAAGGTGACCGTGCCGTCCGCCAGCTCGGTCCGGCGGACGCGCTCGGCCCGGGTGGGGTCGGCGTCCGCGGCGACTCCGTTTCCGTCTCCCGCTGCGGTCGGGGCCAGCCGCAGGTACACCTGCTCGATGCGCCGGGCGACCGCGGCGTGCGCCTCGAGGACCGCGGCGTCCGGAGCGGCCCGGAGCCGAAACTTGCGCTCGATTTCGATGGCGCGGGGACTCATCTCGCCATCGTAATGGCCGGCCAGGGCCCCCGTTTGACAGTCTCGTACGCGTCCCCCGACACTTTTGGCGTACCAGCCGTCGAAATTCGGCGCCCTGCCCCTGCGGCACGAGCGCCCGCCCGGAGGTCGCCTCATGCTGAACCGCGTTCTCGCCCCCAAGACCGTCGTCCGCGCCCACTGCGACCTGCCCTGCGGCGTGTACGACCCGGAGCAGGCCCGCATCGAGGCGGAGTCGGTCTACCGGATCATCGAGAAGTACAACGCCAGCGAGGACGCGACCTTCCGGACGCGTGCGCTCGTGATCAAGGAGCGCCAGGCCGACCTGGTCAAGCACCACCTCGACGTCCTGTGGCACGACTACTTCAAGCCCGAGCACCTCGCCGCCGTGCCGAACCTGCACGAGCTCTTCTGGAGCGCGAACAAGCAGGTCTCGAAGGTCAAGGGCTCCACGAGCGTCGACGACGCCAAGAAGCTCCTGGAGCTGATCGACGAGGTTGACGCCGCGTGGAAGACCACCGGCGGTGAGGGCAAGACCCGCGTCGCCGGCCGCCCCGGCTGATCGCCGGCCCGCCGAACCCGAGCGCATTCGAGGCCCCGTCGATTTGTCCGCGACGGGGCCTCGGCATGTCCGCGGGCCGTGGCGGTCCGGTTGCGGCTGCCCGCTCGGGCTGCGGGGGCTGCGGGGCCGCCTCGACGGGCCGTGGCGGTCCGGTTGCGGCTGCCCGCTCGGGCTGCGGGGGCTGCGGGGCCGCCTCGACGGGCCGTGGCGCGTGGCCGTCGCCGAGGCATCGATGACGCCGTCGATCCATGCCGGCGACTGGCTGCTGGTGGACCCCACGGTGCGGCGCTGGCCGCGCCGCGGAACGGTGGTGGTGTTTCGGGAGCCCGGCTCGGGCGAGCTCGCGATCAAGCGCGTCGCCGGGCGACCCGGTGACCGGATCCGGTTCGCCGGGGCTTGGCTGCAGCTCGCCGAGGACGAGGCCTGGCTGCTGTCCGACGCCGATGACACCGTGCTCTCCGAGGCCGGCCACGGGCACGCCGTGGACTCGCGGGCGTATGGGCCCGTGCCCGTGGACGCGCTCGTCGGGCGGGCGTGGTTCCGCTACTGGCCGCTGCGTCGTGTTGGCCGCCTGCCGAAGACGCCGACTGCGCCGTCGGAGCGGAACCCCGGCTCGGCGCCTGCACCTTCGGCCTGAGCTCGTTCGTCGCGGTCGCCTAGCTCCGGTCGGATGACCCTGCCGCCGCTCACATGACCGCTGCGGGCACCCCGGGACGCCTCAGATACCGGCGTCACCGGTACTGACGACGGTCGCGATGGGCGGTCACGCTCGGGCGCGTTCACACACACCGGCGGGGCCGGTGTCTGAGGCGGAACCGGCGGCGAACACCGGCGGGGCCGGTGTCTGAGGCACCGGCCGGCCAACACCGGCGGGGCCGGTGTCTGAGGCGGAACCGGCGGCGAACACCGGCGGGGCCGGTGTCTGAGGCACCGGCCGGCCAACACCGGCGGGGCCGGTGCGCGAGGCACAGGCCGGCCGCGTCGCGGTCCGGAAGACGCCCTCGACCGCGGCGGTCCGCCCGTCTACCATCCGTCGATGAGCGATCCACGTTCCCCGCTCGGCGGCTTCGACCCCGAGGCGCCGCTCACCGCAGCTCCCGACCCTTGGGACTACCTCCCCATGCCCGCCCTCCGCGACGCCCCGCCGTGGGCGATGGCCGAGATGATCGCGGCTGAGCCGGCAGTGGTAGAGCGCATCGGCAGCCGACTCCTCGCCGACGGGTCCGCTGACGCCCTGGCGCACGCCATCCGCGAGACCCTGGAGCGCAGCGAACCCGTAGTCATCACCGGCTGCGGCACGTCGGAGCACGCCGCCCGGGGTGCCGCTGCCATCCTTCGCGAGGCGTGCACGACGGCCGGCCTGCCCGCCCCCGGGCCGCAGTCGGCCCAGGCGTTCGAGCTGTCATGTGACCCGCCGCGCGGCCTCGTCATCGGTATCAGCCACGAGGGGGGCACCGGCGCCACGATCGCCGCCCTGACGGCCGCCCGCGAGCGTGGCGCCCGCACCGCGCTGATCACCGCGAGCGCGGCGGCGCCGGCCGCCCAGGGCTGCCAGGTCGTCCTCGCCACGGTCGAGATGGACCGCAGCTGGTGTCACACCGTGGGCTACGTGTCGCCGCTTGCCGCCGCCTGTGTCACTGCCGGCCTGCTCGCCGGCCAACAGCCCAACCCCGCGCAGCTCCGCCGACGGATCGCCACGGGGCTCGGCTCGGCGTTCGGACGCCACGGGGCCATGGGCAACGCGGCAGCCCGCGCGCGCCAGCTGATCGTGATCGCGTCTGGGGCCGACCGAACCAGCGCCCGCGAGCTCGCGCTGAAGGTGGAGGAGGCCGCCTGGCTGCCGACCACGTACCGCAGCCTTGAGACGTTCCTCCACGGGCACCTGCCGGCAACCGGGCAGGACACCGCCGTCGCACTGGTGCTGCTCGAGCGTGGAGCGCTCGAGCGGCGAGCGGCGCGGGCGCGCCAGGCACTTGCCGCCGCCGAGGTGGTTGGCATCAAGCCATGCGCGATCCTGGGCGAGGAGGCCGCCGCGCTGATCCCCGATGAGCTCACGCCCGGCGGCCGAGTGGTGATCCCCGACCAGCGCGAGATGCCCAACGAGGCAGCCGCGCTCCTCGGCGCCGCCGCTCCCCTGCAGCTCCTCACGCTGGCGATCGCGGCCGCGCGCGGGACGAACCCGGACCCGATCCGCCGCGACGACCCGCGCTATCTGCGCGCCGCCGAGGTCGCTGACGCGCCGACCTGACGGCGGCCGGGGGACGGCCGGGGCGACACGGTGTGAGGCTGGCGACGAAGCGCCTACGCCCGTTCGCCCGCCAAGTGCGCCTCGAGGACCTCGACGATCAGGGCGTGATCCTCCTCCTGCGTCAGGCCCGACACCAGCGCCACGCCCACGACGCCCGTGCCCCGCACCGTCAGCGGGTAGCCGCCGCCAAAGGCCGCGAAGCCCGGCCGCGAGAGCCCTGTCGCCTCCTCGAAGGTCGTCCCCCGGGCGAGGTACCTCTTGCGCACCAGCCAGCTCGAGTGGCCGAACCGCTCAACCACGGCCGCCTTCCCCGCAACCCAGGTGTCGTTCTCCGGCGACGTGCCCGGGAGCGCGGCGCGGAAGACCGCACGCCCGACGCGCCGCACCTCGATGGTGATCGCCAGGGACCGCTCGACGGCCCTGGCCAGCAGCAGCTGGCCGATGGCGATCGCGTCCGTCTCCGAGAGCGACGGCAGCGCCAGGCGCGCCTCCTCCTCGAGCAGCGCGGCCTGATCGGTGATCGTCTCGCTCGCCATCAGAACAGCGCCTCCGCCATCAGGTCGATCATGTCCAGGTCGCGCGGCAGGAAGTCCTGCAGGATCAGCCGCTCGGCGCCCGCAGCCTCGAACTTCGCCACCTGCTCGCGCGCCTGCGCGGCAGGCCCGTAGATCCAGCGCGGCGTGCGCTTGTTGAGCCACTCGTCGAACGCCGCGTCCGGTCCGCCGAACAGCTCGGCCAGCAAGGCGGACCGCAGCGCCAGCTCGTCGCCGTCTCGCCCCATGAGGACACCCGCCATCACCGAGTGCGTCAGGGTGCCGGGGTCGCGACCGATCGAGCGGCACGCCTCGTCGAGCAGGCTGAACTTCGCCGCGGCCTCGTCTGGGCTCGAGGAGGAGAGGTTGAACTCGTCTGAGTAGCGGGCCGCGATCCGGTAGCCGCGAGGCGTCCCGCCGCCACCCGTGATCAGGTTCGGGCGCCCGCCGCTGCGTCCCGGCACGCTGCCCGGCTTCGGCCGGAAGAGCGCGTCGCTGACGGTGAAGTGCCTGCCCTCGAAGGACCAGCCGTCGGGCCCCTCCCAGAGGCCGTGGATGATCGCCAGCGTCTCCTCGAGCCGCTCCGCGCGCTCCTCCATCGGGGGGAACGGGAAGCCGTGCGCCAGGTGCTCGTGCTCATGCCAGCCCGCGCCAAGGCCCAGCTCGATCCGACCAGCCGCCATCTCGTCGACGGTGATCACCACCTTGGCGAGGTTCCCCGGCGAGCGGAAGGTGGCCGGCGACACCAGCGCGCCGAGGCGGATGGTGGACGTCTCGCGCGCGAGGCCGGCGAGCACCGCCCAGGCGTCGGTGGTCGGCCCGCCGGCCTCGCCCGGAAAGCTCTCGTAGTGGTCGGAGCGGAACAGCGCCTCGAAGCCCCGCTCCTCCGCGCGTCGCGCGATCCCCAGCTGCTCCATGTACGTCAGGCCCTGTTGTGGCTCGATCATGAGCGCGAAGCGCATCCGTGGTCCTCCCGGGCAGAGCCCTTGCTGTTGACAGAACTATTCGTGTCTAGTAAATACTTCACTCAATGCGAACAACTGTCGAATCCGACCCCCAGGCGGACCGCCAGCGGGCGGCCGAGTCGGTGCTTGCCGACCTGGCGCTCGCCGTCGGGGCGCTCCGGTGCGCGGGCTCGCAGCGGCTCGTGCGGCTGGGCATCAGCATGACCCACTTTCACGTCCTCACGCTACTCCGCCACAACGATGCCCTGCCCATGGGCCGCCTCGCCGAGATCCTTGACGCCTCGATGTCCAATGCGACGGGGATCATCGACCGGATGGAGGAACGCGGCCTCGTCGAGCGCGTCCGCGTGCCCGACGACCGGCGCGTCGTCCTGGTCCGGCCCACCCGGGCTGGCCTCGACCTTGTCGACGAGGTGGAGCTGCTCAAGAGCGACGTCATGAACCGGGCGCTCGCCCGCCTCGACAACGCGCAACTGGAACGCCTCTCGGCCGCGGCCGCCGACATCGGCGCCGCAGTCGAGCAGGAGATTGCCAGCCAGCCGGCGCTCCTGGTCGACCTCCACCCGCACCCGAACCACCACAGCCGCGCCACCCAACCGTCCCCCTGAGGGGCAGCGTCCCGAGCCCAGGCCGGCCTCGACCGGCGAACCCGAAAGGAACACCTTTGGAACCGATGCCCACGGGGCATGACGAGGGCCACGCCCACACCCTCGGTGCCCTGAACCTCAACCAACGCGCGAAGATGGAGATCCTCTTCGCGATCATGCTCGGGCTGTTCCTGGGCGCCCTCGACCAGACGATCGTGTCGGTGGCCCTGCCCACGATCATCACCGACCTCGGCGGCCAGGAGCTGCTGACCTGGACGGTCACGATCTACCTGCTGACCTCCACGATCACCGTCCCGTTCTACGGCAAGCTGTCCGACCTGTACGGGCGCAAGCCGATGCTGATGATCGGCATCGTGCTGTTCCTGATCGGATCGGCGCTCTCGGCCCTGTCGCAGAACATGACCCAGCTGATCATCTTCCGGGGCATCCAGGGCCTCGGCGCGGGGGCGCTGTTCCCGGTCAGCCTGGCCGTCATCGGCGACCTGTTCACGCCGGCCGAGCGCGGCAAGTACCAGGGACTGTTCGGGGCCGTGTTCGGCGTCAGCGCCATCGTGGGCCCGCTGCTCGGGGGCTTCCTGACCGAGCACGCGTCGTGGCACTGGATCTTCCTCGTCAACATCCCGATCGGCATCGTGGCCCTGTACGTCATCTGGCACCTGCTCCCCAACGTGCGGCGCCCCAACGCCTCGCGCAACCTCGACCTCCTCGGCGGGGGCGTATTCATCATCGCGGTCGCGTCGCTGCTCATCGGCCTCACCAACAAGCAGTCGGCCGACTGGGGCACGTTCGAGGTCGGCGGCCTCATCGCGATCGGGCTGATCGTGGGCCTCGTCTTCGTCCTGGTGGAGTCGCGGGCGACGGAGCCGATCGTTCCGCTCGGCCTGTGGCGCGACCGCACCTATGCGGGCTCCATCGTCGCGACGTTCCTCATCAGCTTCGGCTTCTTCGGCGCCGCGATCTTCCTGCCGCAGTGGTTCCAGTTCGTCCAGGGCGCCACGCCCACGAACTCGGGCCTTTACTCGCTGGCACTCCTCGCCGGCCTGATCGTGGGTTCGGTGGGCTCCGGCCAGCTCGTCGCCCGGACCGGCAAGTACAAGCTGCTGATCCTGGCCGGCCTCGCGGTCATGTCGTTGGGCCTGTGGCTGATGAGCCACATCCAGGCCGACACCCCGCTGCCGGTCCTGTGGGCCTGGATGGCCGTGACCGGCCTGGGCATCGGCCCCACGCTCGCGGTGTTCACCATCGTGGTCCAGAACGCGGTGCCGGTGCGCGCGCTCGGCGTGGCGACGTCCAACCTGACGTTCTTCCGCCAGATCGGCGGGTCGGTGGGTCTCGCGCTGCTGGGCACGGTGTTCGCCAACCGGCTCACCGACGAGATGACGAACCAGCTCCAGCCGATCGGCCACAAGATGGTCGCCGACGGGCTCCCGCCCGAGGCGCTCGCCGGGCTCACTGCCGGCGGCGAGAACGTCATCCAGGTGGGCGTGGACCTGGGGGCAGCCATCCTGTCCCAGGTGCCGGCACCGTTCCATGACATCGTCGCCAAGTACATCAACGACATCGTGTTCGGGATCCACCAGGCGTTCAGCCTCTCGATCGGCACGGTGTTCCTCATCGGGTCGGTCGCGACAGTCGCGGCGTTCGTGGCCACGCTCGCCATCCGGGAGCTCCCGCTGCGCACGGCGGCCAAGCCGTCGGGTGCCGTCGGGGCTGAGGCGGCCCTGGGCGCAGAGTTCTTCGACGAGGTCACCGACGATGTCATCCCGCCGGTGGTCGGCGGAGATGTGGCTGCGGCCGTCACGGAGTAGCAGCGTTGGCCGAGATTCTGGCGTTCCCGCCCGAGCTCGTCGCGCCCGGGGCGGCGCATGCCGCGTTCGCCCCTGCGTTCCAGCTGGACGAGCTGCCGGAGGGGGCGATGCGGCGGGTCACGTTCGGCGACCTCGATTTGCTGGTCGCCCACACGTCGGCCGGGATCGCGGCCGTTGACGACCGCTGCCCGCACATGGCGGCGCCACTCTCCATCGGCGAGCTCGACGGCTGCGTTGTGGCGTGCCCGCTCCACAGCGGTCGCTTCGACCTGACCACCGGCGACCCAGTCCAAATGCCCACCACGGGCGGCCTGCTTCCCGACGGCAGCTACGTCCCCACGTGGTCGCCGCCGGGCCGCGAACCCAAGGAGGACCCGCCCGGCAAGAAGAGCGACGCGCGGCGGCTCACCCGCGTCCGGCGCCTACGCTACTACCCGATCCGCGTCACCGCCCAGGGCGTGGTCGAGGTCGCGGTCCCCCGCTGAGCCGCCAGCGCGGCGGGTCCAGCGGCCCACGCGCGGCGACGGCGTTCCGCCGCTCAGCCCCCGCCGAGCTGGGCGATCGCCGCCTTGAGGAAGGCGACCGCCACGTCGTTCGGCGGTGCGGGCGAGACGGTGAGGAAGTAGAAGTTGCCGCCCGAAGTCGCGCCCGCCATGGTGCCGCCCAGCGGGAACGGACCGACGAACGCGCTGTCGCCGACACCGCTCACGGCGGTCACGCCCGGCTTGCCGGTCCAGTCGCCGAACTGCGATCCGGGCAGGACCTGCAGGTTCACGTTTCCCACGCCGCTGTTGAAGTACCACTGGCAGCCGGGCACGTCGAGCATGACCGGGTCAGCGGTCTGGAACGGGGCGTCCGCCGTGAGCGTGTTGACCTGGGTCGTGGAGAACATCGCACACCGGTCGTTGCCCGCGGTCGCACCCCCGGTGGTTGAGGCGCCGCCGGCCTGGTCCGAGGAACCGCTCCCGGACGACCCGGGCGCCGCAGCCGAGGCCGCCGTCGAGGCGTTGGCGGCCGCCGTCGGGGCGCCAGTCAGGGCCGGGGCGGAGCCGGCCGCAGACGCCGCGGAGCCGCCGCAGGCGGCGACGGCCGCAGCAAGCAGGATCGCGCCGAGCACGGCGGTGGGATTCGGGTGGCAGGTCCGGGACATCGGGCTCCCCAAGATTGGCGCGCCCGTGACGGAAGGGCGCTGACGCGGTGATGCTCAGCCATAGGGAGCCGCCCTGGCATCGGGCGTTTCCCTATGGCTGAGCGACGGTTCGCCCGCGTGAGGAACCTCTCATCTGCACCACAACGCCTGACGATCCGCGGCACCGATGATGACCCGAGTCCGACACCGATGGGCCTCCTCCCCCCGGCCAGGACGTCGTGGCAACCCGCCAAGCCTCCGCAGGGCCCGGGCGAACGCGGACGACGCATCCCACCCTCCCCGGGATGCGTCGTTTCCGTGTCTGCGGGTTGCCTGGTGCCTCGCCCGCCGACCGGCCGAGCGCACGACGGGTCATCGAGCTAGCGGTTCAGCTCCGCCAGCAGGATCCCAGCGAGCACGATGACGGCGCCGAGGAGCTGCGCGGCCGACATCGTCTCGCCCAGCAGCACCCACGCGATCCCGATCGCCATGATGGGCTCGGCCATGCCCACGACCGACGCTTGGGAGGCGCGCAGGTGCTGCATCGAGAGCACCACGAGCGAGAATGGCACCACGGTGCCGAGCACGACCACGTAGCCTGCCAGAAGCGGGATCGGCCAGGCCGCGGCACCGGTGCCCTCCGCCAGCGCGCTGCCGCCGAGCGTTCCCCACGGGTAGGTCCACCACGGGGCGACGATGGCCCAGAACAGCGCTGCGAGGCCCATGCCCCACATCGTGAGCGACACCGGGTCGCGCCTGAACGGCCCTCGGACCTGGGCGTCGGCCGAGAGGAAGTACAGGACCAGCGCGAGCATCGCGCCGATGGCCGCCGCGACCCCGAGCGGGTCCAGCGTGAAGCCGTCCCAGAGCTGCGCCACCACCGCGAGCCCCAGGAGCGCCATCACGAGGCCCACCCACACGACCGGTTTGGTTCGCTGGTGCAGGCCGAAGTGGAACCACAGCGCGATGACCAGCGGCGAGGTGAACTCGATCAGCAGCGACACGCCGATGGGCAGGCGCTGGATCGAGAAGAAGTAGAGGGCCTGCGTGGCGGCGATGCCGAGCAGGCCGTAGACGAACAGCAGCGGGAGCTCGCCCCTGCGGAGGCGCAGGGCGGGACGACGCGTCAGTGCCACAAAGGCGAGAAGCACCACGAATGCGCCGGTGGTGCGGAGCTGCGACAACCTCCAGACGTCCACGCCGTTGGCCATGATGGTCTTGCCGATGGTGCCGTTGAGCGAGAACAGGAACGCGGCAACCAGGTACAGGGCATAGCCGCGGGCCGGGTTGACGCGGGGTGCCGCGGCAACCCCGAGGAGCGGCTCGGCGAGGTCGGTCACCCCTCGAGGCCGTTGGCCTTCGCGTACTCGGAGATGATCCGGACCGCCTCGCCAGGGTCGTCGGTGACGCGCAGCAGATCGATGTCCGCTTGCGTCACGGCGCCTGCGGGCAGTTGGACATCGCGCATCCAGGCGAGCAGGCCATCCCAGTAGGCGTGCCCGATGAGGACCACCGGGAAGTTCCGGATCTTGCCGGTCTGGATCAGCGTGAGGCTCTCGAACAGCTCGTCGAGCGTCCCGAAGCCGCCGGGCATGATGACGAACGCGTCCGCGTACTTCACGAACATCGTCTTGCGGGCGAAGAAGTAGTGGAACTCCACCGAAAGGTCCAGGTAGGGGTTGAGGTGCTGCTCGTGCGGCAGCTCGATGTTGCAGCCGATCGACAGCCCCCCCGCCTCGTGGGCGCCCCGATTCGCCGCCTCCATGGCGCCCGGCCCGCCGCCGGTGATGACCGCGAAGCCCGCCCCCGCCAGCCCGGCGCCGATCTCGCGTGAGCGTTCATAGGCGGGCGAGCCGGGCTTGGTCCGCGCGGAGCCGAACACGGCAACCGCTGGCCCGACGCCCGCCAGCGCCTCGAAGCCCTCGACGAACTCCGACTGGATCCGCAGGACGCGCCAGGTGTCCTCCTCGAGGAAGTGCGGGCGCCCGGTCGCCCGGCTGGTCAGGAGCTTCTCGTCCTCGGTGGCGCTCGAACGTCCGAGCCTCGCAGCCGTCTCGGGGCGCATGGACACGCGCCCGCTGCGCATGGTCCACGAGGAGGGGGCGAGGGTTGGGCCGTCGGGATCCTTGTTGGTGCTCACGCTGAGGCAGGATGCCACGCCGCGCGCCGACGTGCGAGGCGATGGCCCTCCCCTACTTCGGGCGGGCGAGCCAGGCCTTCCAGACTGCTTCGGCCTTGCCCGTGGTCACGTCGTCGCCGAAGCGGACGAGCGGCAGCTTGAGCAGCCGGACGTCCGCGAGGAGGCGGGCGGTGATGCCAGCCGGGTCTGCGGTCAGGTACGCGAGTCCCTGCTCCTTGTACGGCCGGCTCTCGATGTCGAGCAGGGCGGCCGCGCCCAGCTTGTCCGCGAACCGGCGCAGCTCACCGGCCGCGATGGGCTTCTTGCGCAGGTCCACGAAGTGCACCACGATCCGCCGCTCGCGGAAGAACCGAAGGGCGCCGCGGGTGGCGTTGGAGTCGTCGAGGCCGAAGACCTGGATGTTGGGCATCTTCTTGGTGGGCACCTTGCCGAGGGGGGCGGGCATGGCGGGTCAGCCCTCCTCGGCGGGCGAGGGGTGGGCGGGATGCGCGGGCGGGTGGTGGCCCCCGGCCGCGGGCTCCAGCACGACGACCGGGATGGTCCGATCGGTCATCGTCCGGTACACCTCGTAGCCGCGGTAGGCGTCGGCGGCAAGCGCCCACAAGCGGGTCCGCTCGTCCCCTCCGGCCTCGTGCGCGCGCACCGCCCAGGCGAGGCGGCCCACGCTCAGCGTCGCGCGCGGCTCGGCGCGCAGGTTGCCCACCCAGGCGGGCTCGCGGTCGTCGCCGGCATTGGAGCCGATGACGACGTAGCGGTCACCGTCCGGGAAGGCGTACAGGGGGACATCACGCGACTTGCCGGTCTTGCGGCCGGTCATTGTCACGATCACGTTCTGGACGCCGAAGTTGTGCCCGATGGGCCCGCGACCGCCGGTGAGCCGGTAGAGGTAGGGGTGGAGGCGCGTCACCACGCGGCTCGTTCCCACGAAGCCGATCACGCGGTACATCGCGTCCGGGAGCCGATCCACCATGTCAGCGTGTTGCCATGTCAGCACGTCACCATGCTCGTGTGGCAGCGTGCGAGCATGCCACCTTGTCATTTGTGTGATCACACCACTGTGGTAGCACGGCACTAGGGCAGTGCCAGGCCGTGTCAGCGTGGCGCCACGGCAGCAGGGTAACGTGCCGCACGCGTACCATGCGGTCAGGAGGTTCCCCGAATGTCCGTCTGGTTCACCGTGCAGCTCGACGACCGGCCAGGGTCGCTCGCCCGCGTCGCGCAGGCCCTCGCAGACCGCGGCGTCAACATCACCGGAATCGTCGGGGTGGCCGAGGACACCGACGGCGCGCTCATGCTCACCACCAGCGACGCCGCCGCGACGCGCGAGGCCTTCGGCGGCCTCGGCATCACCTTCGAGGACCATGACCCCACCGGCGCCGACCCGGGCAGCCTGTCGATCTCCGACATCGTCGCGGGCCGCGCGGGCTGACCCGATGCCCCGCCGCAGCCCCAACCCGCTGCCGCCCACGACGGCTGCCCGGCTGGCCGTCACCGACGAGCCGGGGTCTGTGGCGGCGATCTCTGCGGCCGTGGCGGGGGTCGGCGGGCGCCTCCGGTCTCTCACGACCATGCGCCGGGCGGCGGCGCGCGATGCGGAGGGCGGCCTCGGCCAGGCCGAGCTGGAGCTCGAGGTCGAGGACGCGGACGAGGCGACGCTCATCGCGGCCCTTCAGCCGCTGCACGAGGTGGTGGCCATCCGCAAGACGCGGCCGATGGACAAGGTCTTCGGCAAGCGTGTCATCATCGTGGGCGGCGGTGCGCAGGTCGCCCAGGTGGCGCTGGGCGCCGTGACCGAGGCGGACCGCCACAACATTCGCGGCGAGAAGATCTCGGTGGACACGATCCCGCTGGTGGGCGAGGAGAACATCGCGTCCGCTGTTCGTGCGGTGATCGACCTCCCGCGCGCCCGGCTCCTCGTGCTGGCGGGTTCCATCATGGGCGGCGACATCAGCCGGGCCGCGGACGAGCTGCGCGCTGTGGGCATCCCGATCATCGCGCTCAACATGGTGGGCTCCATCACCGATCACGTGGACCTGGTGGTCTCCGATCCGGTCCAGGCGGGCACGATGGCCGTCATGGCCGTGGCGGACACCGCCACGTTCGAGCTCGCCCGGCAGCGCGGCCGGCGCCTGTAGCGTCCGGTTCGGAGGCCGACCCGCCGATGCGCATCGCCACCTGGAACGTCAACTCGCTCAAGGCCCGCATGGAGGCCGTCGAGAAGTGGCTGGCCAAGGCCGAGCCCGACGTGCTGCTGATCCAGGAGACGAAGCTCTCCGATGCCGACGCGCCCGCGATGCCGATGCAGATGCTGGGCTACGAGCTGGTCCACCATGGCGAGGGCCGCTGGAACGGCGTGGCGATCCTGTCGCGGGTGGGCGCCACCGAGGTGGTCACGAATTTCGGTGACGGGCCGGTGCGGGATTCGTCGTCCGGCGCGTCCGTCTCCGCCGCCGAGGACGACTTCGACCCCCTCCACGAGGCTCGGATGGTGTCCGCCGTGTGCGGCGGCGTGCGCGTGGTGTCGCTGTATGCGCCGAACGGGCGCGAGGTGGGCTCGCCCTTCTACGAGGGCAAGCTCGACTGGTTCGGGCGCCTTCGCCGCTGGCTCGACGAGACGCAGTCGCCCGACGCGCCGATCGTGCTTGGCGGCGACTACAACGTGACGCCCGCAGACGAGGATGTCTGGAGCCCGGCGCGTGCCCACGGCGGCACGCACGTCTCGGAGCGTGAGCGGGCGGCGCTGGCCTCGCTGCGTGAGTGGGGGCTGCGCGACGTCTACCGCGAGCATCGCCCCGAGCGCGGCCGCTTCTCGTGGTGGGACTACCGGGCCGGCATGTTCCACCGCAACGAGGGCATGCGGATCGACCTGCTGTATGCGTCTGCTCCGGTGGCGTCGCGCGTCGTCTGGGCGGAGATCGACCGCGAGGCGCGCAAGGGACCGCCCACGCCGTCGGACCACACGCCGGTCGTGGTCGACCTCGACGTGCCCGGCAGGGTGTTCGACCCGGGCTGGGCTGGCGCGCTCGACCGGATCGCCGCGCGGACGAGGCCGCGGCCCTAGCCGTTCCAGCGCCCGGCGACACGCGGCGTCGCGACCCCGGGGTGGCGCCGCCACGCCTAGTGTGGGATCGGCCCGCCGTGGGGGCGAGGATCGGTGCCCGGTGGTCGATGTTGCCAGGAGGCCGGCGGGGGCGCAGGGCGGAACGTCCTAGCGGGGGGGTGCCGCACTGGGAAGGGCGCCTTCCCGCGGATTCGGGGCCTGGGCCGCGGTCACCAGGGTGCCCGCCTCGCCGGCGAGCATGCGCGAGGCGTCGGCGAGCGCTCCGATCGCCGCGAACCCGCCGTCGGACTCGGCAAAACGCTTCGCCGCCGCCACCTTCGGCCCCATCGAGCCCGCCGCGAACTGCCCCGGGTCGAGGTCCTCGGGCGCGATGCGGCGGATGGGCGCGGCGTCGGGCGTGCCCCAGCCGGCGTAGACCGCGTCCACGTCGGTGAGCATGAGGAGCGCGTCCGCGTGGAGCGATCGCGCGAGGAGCGCGCCGGCAAGATCTTTGTCGATCACCGCCTCGACGCCTCCATAGCCCCCGTGGCCCGACACCACCGGGATCCCCCCGCCGCCCGCGCAGATGACGAGGGTCCCGTCCTCCACCAGCCGCTCGATGACGGGAAGCTCCAGGATCCGCCGCGGCTCCGGCGACGGCACCACCCGACGCCACTTCGGCCCGTCGGGCGCCATCGTCCAGTCGTGCTCGGCGGCGAGGCGCTCCGCAGCGTCCTGCTCGTACACCGGCCCGATGGGCTTGGTCGGGTGCATGAACGCCGGATCGTCGCGCGCCACCTCGATCCGGGTCAGCAGCGTCGCCATGCGCCGGCCCGGCAGCAGGTTCCCCAGCTCCTGCTCGAGCAGGTAGCCGATCATCCCCTCGCTCTCGGCATCGAGGATGTCGAGCGGGTATGTCTCGTCGGGGTGGTAGGCGGCGTTCTGGAGTGCCAGGAGCCCCACCTGGGGCCCGTTGCCGTGGGTGAGGACCAGGTCGTGCTCGAGCGCGATCGGCAGCAGTGCCCGCGCGGCCAGCGCAACGTTCTCGCGCTGGTTCTCCGCCGTCATCGGCTGGCCGCGGCGGAGCAGCGCGTTGCCGCCCAGGGCGGCCACGACGCGCATCAGGCAGGCTCAGGGCGGGCGAGCGTCGCCACCAGCACCGCCTTGATGGTGTGCATCCGGTTCTCGGCCTGCTCGAACACGATCGACGCCTTCGACTCGAAGACCTCGTCGGTCACCTCCATCGCCTCGAGGCCGTACCGCTCGTGCATCTTGCGGCCAACCTCGGTCCCGAGGTCGTGGAACGCGGGCAGGCAGTGCATGAACTTGACGTCCGCGTTCCCGGTCGCGCGGAGCATCGCCGCGTTCACCTGATACGGGCGGAGCAGCCCGATCCGGTCGTCCCAGACGGATTCCGGCTCGCCCATGGACACCCAGACGTCGGTGTAGATCACGTCGACGCCGCGGACGCCCTCGGCGACGTCCTCGGTGACCGTGATCCTGGCGCCGCTGTGCTTCGCGATCTCGAGCGCGGGCCGGAGGAAGTCGTCACGGGGCCACACTGCGAGCGGGGCCACGATCCGCAGGTCCATGCCCATGGTCGCGGCGCCCAGCAGCCACTCGTCGCCCATGTTGCTGTGCGCATCGCCCACGTAGGCCACCGCCACGCCGGCCAGGGGCTTGCGGACCCGCTCGCGGATGGTGAGCAGGTCGGCGAGGATCTGCGTGGGGTGGTCCTCGTCGGTGAGGCCGTTGTAGACCGGGACGCCGGCGAACGCGGCCAGCTGCTCTGCGTCAGTCTGGTGGAAGCCGCGGAACTCGATGGCGTCGTAGACACGGCCGAGCACGCGCGCCGTGTCCTTGACCGACTCCTTCTTGCCGATGTGGCTGCCCGACGGGCCGAAGTATGTCACGTGCATCCCCTGGTCGTAGGCCGCGACCTCGAACCCGATGCGGGTCCGCGTCGAGTCCTTCTCGAAGATCAGCACGATCGACTGGCCGGCCAGGCGCTGCACCTCCGAGTGGGCGCGCTTCTCGGCCTTGAGCTCGGCGGCCAGGTTCAGCAGGTCCTCGATCTCGGCCGCGGCGAAGTCGCGCAGCGTGAGGAACGAGCGACCGGCAAGCGGGGACGAGGAGGCGTGGTCCATCGCCGGACTCCGGAGCGTGCCACAGCCAACGCGTGGACCGCGGGTGCGCCGTGGCGGCAACTCGCGGTGTGTGGCCCCGAATGTGCGACTCGCCCGGGCGGGGTGTCACGGTCCCTCCGGCCCGTTGCGGACGGGAGAGTCGGGCCGGCCGACGTCCCGGTTCGCCGGATGCGTCAGCCCGGAAGGCCGTCGCCGTGCCGCGCGAGCCCCGCCGGGCGTCGCCAGGGCCGGGTGCCACTGCCGCGCCGGGCGCCAGGCCGCGCGTCTCGGGCCGTCACCTGGGCCGAGACGGCGCTAGACCAGTTCGACGTCGAGGCGCTGCTCCCGGGCGGACACGCCGCGAACCCTCGGCAGGGCCAGCACGCCGATGACAGAGGTGATCGCGATGGACAGGGCGAACGCCGGCACGATGCCAGCGGTCACGATCAGGAAGTGGATCGGGAGGTAGAAGGCCACCGTCCCCGGCAGGCCGATGAGTGCGCCGCGCAGGACCCCGATGCCGGCTGGGCGGCCGTCGTGGAGGAGGGCGAATGTGGTGAGCACGGTGACGTAGACCGGGAACGTGGTGACGATCCCGGAGACGGTGGGTCCGAGCAGGGGCGCGACGGTGGTGAGGCCGACCACGAGCGCCGTGCCCACCACGATCCGCGCGGGCAGGTCCCAGGATGGGTGGCGCCCCGACGAGGGCCCGACCGTGGACGGCGGCAGGATCCGGAGCGTGCCCAGGATCGCGAGCACCACGAGCGCGGCGAGGAGCAGGTATGGCCCGCCGGCAATCGCCTGGAGCACGGCGCCGGCGATGATGTAGGCGGCAGTCGCCGCGATCAGGGCGGCCGCCGGACCGCGAATCGACGCGGCCGCGAAGGCGAGGCTGTAGGCGACGATCGCCCCGAGCCCCAGCGTCGTTCCCACCGCGGCGTCCGCCGCGAACGACGCTCCATGGTCGAGCGCAACGAAGAACAGCACGGGGCCCGAGGTCAGCGGGAGGGCCACGATCCATCCGGCCACCGCCGGACCCCAGCGCCGAGCGGCCAGGCTCGCGCCGCCGATGAGGAGCGGGGTCAGCGTGATCTTGAGGACGAGCAACGGCACGGACGCCACGATACCGGGATCGGCGCGCGTCTGGGGCAGCCTCGCGACCCGGCTGGCGTGCGCGCTTCGTGCGTCCGGGTGGCCCGCGAGGCCACCGCCGGGGTGGCAGCGAATGCGCGCGTTCCTAGACGCTAGTCCAGCGACACGGTCTGCGCCCACACAGGAACGTCCACGGTCAGCCCGAGTGCGGCCACCTTGGGCGCCAGGGCCTCTTGGGCCGGCGGGTCGCCGTGCACCAGGTACACGTGCGAGGGCACGCCGGGATCGCCCGCCTTGCGGCCTCGGATGAAGCCGCCGAGCCAGCTCAGCAGCTCGGGCTCGTCGGCGTGCGCGGAGAAGCCGTCAAGCGTCCGGATGGTCGCCCGGACTGGCATCTCGCGGCCGTCGATCCGGGCGGTCGCCGCCCCTCGGACCAGGTGCCCGCCCAGTGTGCCCTCGCCCTGGTAGCCCACGAACAGGATGGTCGCGGACGGGTCGTCCAGCAGGCGCGAGGCGTGGCCCACGGAGCGCCCGCCAGTCAGCATCCCGTTCGATGCGATGACCACGTAGGGCGGCGCGGAGCGCTCGATCGCCTCGGACTCGTCCGCCGTGCGCACGATGTGCTGGCCCGGGTAGTCGAGCGGGTCCTCCTTGGCGCGCAGGAGCGCCGCCGTCTCCTCGTCGTACGCTTCCGGGTGGTTGCGGTAGACGTCCGATGCCGACTTGGCCATGGGCGAGTCCAGGTACACCGGCAGCTGGGGAATCCGCCCGGCGTCCAGCAGCCGGTGGAGCTCCCAGACGATCTCCTGCGTCCGGCCGATGGCGAAGGACGGGATCAGGAGCACGCCCTTGCGGGCCGCCGTGTCGCTGACGGCCGCCGCGAGCCCGTCGATGGACTTCTCGGCAGCCTCGTGCTCGCGGCCGCCGTAGGTGCTCTCGCAGATGACGAAGTCGGCGGCGTCGAGCGGCGTGGGATCGCGCAGGATGGGCGTGCCGGGCCGGCCGAGGTCGCCCGAGAAGACGACGATCGTGTCGCGGCCACCGGTGGAGCGCGCGAGGCGCATCCGGACCAAGCCGGACCCGAGGATGTGCCCCGCGTCGAGCAGCGTGATGTGGACGCCCTGCGCCACCTCCGTCTCGGCCCCGTAGGGGATCGACTGGAAGTGCGGCAGCGCGGCCTCGGCGTCGTCCTCCGTGTAGAGGGGTTCGCCGGCGTCGAGCTCGACCTCCGGGCCGGCCGCCCGGAGGATGTCCTCGGGATCGGGCCCGCCCGGGCTCGCGGCCCCCTCGGCTGCCAGATGGAGGGCGGCGTCGAACAGCGCCTCCTCGCGCGCCTCGGCTCGGGCGGCGCGCGCAGGGTTGTGTCGGCCGCGGCGGGCGGCGCGCTTGGCGAACTCGGTCTGCAGCTTGGCCGAGTCGAGCAGCACCAGACGCGCGAGCTCGGCGGTGGCCGCGGTGCACACGATCCGCCCCCGGAAGCCCTCCCGCACGAGCAGCGGCAACAGCCCGCAGTGGTCGAGGTGCGCGTGCGTGAGGACGACGACATCGAGACTGGCGGGGTCGAAGCCCAGGGGCACGCGGTTGCGGACGCTCTCGGCGGGACCGCCCTGGAACATCCCGCAGTCAATCAGGACCCGCGCGCTGCCCGTGTCGATGAGGTGGCGGGAGCCGGTCACCGTCCGGGCACCGCCGAGAAATGTCAGCTCCATGGCGGGATCGTGACACAGCAGAGTGGCCGGAGTGCGACCAATCGCGCACAACGACCTGGGGGCGGGACCCGCTGACGCCGCCGGGCCGAACAGGCGGGACCCAGGCCGCGGCGCGCTAGAGGCGGACCACGACCAGCGTGTCCACGGCCACGGCCACGAACAGCAGCGTCAGGTAGCTGATCGAATACTTGTAGAGCCGGATCGACTGAGCGAGTGACCCCTCTGGCGACGTGCCCTGCTGCCACAGCACGTACGCGCGCCACAGAAAGACCGCGCCCAGCGCCACCGCCGCCACCAAGTACACCAGGCCCATTCCGGCGATGAGATAGAACGCGAGGCTGATCGCCACCAGCACCACGGTGTAGATGGCGATCTGCCGGGTTGTCTCGGGCACGCCCTTCACGACCGGCAGCATGGGGACGCGGGCCGCCTCGTAGTCCTTGCGGATCCGGAGCGCCAGCGCCCAGAAGTGCGGCGGCGTCCAGTAGAACACCAGCAGGAACATCACGATCGCGGGGACCTCAACGCGGCCGGTGACCGCGGCCCAGCCGATGACCGGGGGCAGGGCGCCGGCGGCGCCCCCGATGACGATGTTCTGGGGTGTCGTCCGCTTGAGCAGGATCGTGTACACGACCACGTAGAACGCGATTGCCAGCAGCGTGAGGAACGCAGCGACCAGGTTCACGGTCCAGGCCATCAGCGAGACGGAGATGATCCCGAGTGCGATCCCGAAGATCATGGCGTTCTCGGGGGTGACCTGGTGGGCAGGCAGCGGACGCTTGCGGGTGCGCGACATCAGCAGGTCGATGTCGCGGTCGAGGTACTGGTTGATGGCGTTGGCCGAGCCCGCGGCGAGCGTTCCGCAGAGGAGCGTCCAGAACGCCAGGCGGAACCATTCGGGCATCGTCATGCCGGGCAGGTCGCGGGTGGCGAGGACCATCGCCGGGATCGTGGTGATCAGCAGCAGTTCGATGATCCGGGGCTTGGTCAGGGCGATGTAGGCGCGGACCGTGTCGCCGATGGGGGCCTTGGGCCCGGCCTCCGCGTCCCCTCCCCCGGCGCCGCCGTCGACGCCCTCCGCGCCCGCGAGGGCCCCCGCGGTGCGCGCTTCGTAGTACGCGCTGACGGCGAGCGCCACGCCGAGTGACCAGACCACCGCGCCGACGATGACGTGCAGGGCGCGCGCCCATGGCGCGAGGACCGTGAACACGAGCAGGGCGCCGATGGCCACCTGGACCGTGAACAGGCCGCCGAACCACAGCGCGGTGCGAACGAGGCCTGGCCGGTTCCGCTGTGTCCGCCATGCGGCCGCAGCGGTGATCCAGACGATGATCGCGACAACACCGGCCACATAGCGGTGCAGGGCGTGGATCTGGTACAGGCTCACAACGGCGGCAGGCAGGCCCGAAGCCCCAGCCGGATTGATCCCGCCGTTCATCAGCGGCCAGTCGGTGAAGACCGCGCCCGCGTCGTTGGCCATCACGTTGGAGCCGAACAGCAGGAGCGCGTACGTCGCCACGGCGGCGAGCGTGGCCAGCAGCGTGAACCGCTGACTGGCACCGGGCCCGACGATGCGCGCTGGATAGCGCACGCGCACGAGCAGGTAGGTCAGGAGCCCCAGGAGGGCCATCGCGGTTGCGAGGTGGGCCAGCACGGACGGGCCGGAGTTGCCCAGCCGAACGGTCTCCTCGCCGAGGTACGCCTGGAAGCCCACGAGGACGACGGCGAACAGCGTCGGCCACAGGATCGATCTCCGGTCGCGGTAGTGACGGATGGCGAGGTACGCGAGGCCCAGGATCTCGAAGCCGATGAGCACCGCGATGTCGCGGTGGATCCACTCGAGCCACGGCTTGTAGTCTGACTGCGAGGGGATCAGCTGGCCGTTGCACAGCGGCCAGTCGGGGCAGCCCATGCCGGCGCCCATGGCGCGGACGATGACGCCCATCGCCACGAGCAGGATCGTGGAGATGACCGTGGCCAGAGCGAGCTTCTCATAGCGCGACACGATGTGGTGGGCGAACCTCGGTCAAGGCGACGGGGATTGGACGCCGCACATTCTACGCAGCCTGCCCGAGAGCGCATCCGCGACGTCGGCGCTAGGCTCAACACATGCGCCGACTTCCTTTGGCAGCCCTCCTCGCAGTCGCCCTCGTCGCGGCCGCGTGCAAGCCGGTGGACCAGGGCGGGTTCGTCATCGTCACGCAGCAGCCCACCTCGTCGGACTCTGGCGGGGGCGCAGGAGCGGGCAGTACTGGCGGCGGCGCCAGCCAGGGCACGGGCGCTTCGTACTACCCGGTGATCATCAGCTCGCAGCTGGCCGTGGGCGACAACCGCGTCGTCTTCTCCTTCGTGGACCCCACCACCCACCAGCCGATCGGCTCGCCCGACATCGCGGCGTCGATCTCCTTCATCGCCCCCGGCACCACCGACGCCACACCGCCCGTCGCGGGCGAGTTCGTATGGGCCATCGAGGGCAGTCGCGGCGAGTACATCGCCCACGCCACGTTCGCGTCGGCCGGCGACTGGAAGGCGATCTTCCTGGTCGCGCCCAAGGGCGGCGCGCAGCAGGCCATCGGCATCCCGTTCACGGTGATGCTGAAGCCCACGGTGATCTCCGTCGGCGACCACGCGCCCGCGACCAGGACGCTCACCCTGTCCGACGTCGGGGGCGATGTCCGCCAGATCTCCTCGGACACCAACCCGGACCCCTCCTTCTACCAGGTCTCAGTGGACCAGGCGCTTGCCCGCCGGACGCCGTTCATCCTGGTGTTCGCCACGCCGGCGTTCTGCCGGAGTGCGCAGTGCGGCCCCACGCTCGACTTCGTCAAGCAGGCCAAGGCGTCGGCGCCCGCGTCGGTCGCGTTCATCCATGTTGAGCCCTACAACCTCAAGTACGCCGACGGGCGGCTCCAGCCCGTGCTTGACGCCGGAGGCAACCTTGTCCCCAACGACGCGTCGAATGCCTGGGGTCTCCCGTCCGAGCCGTGGATCTTCGCTGTGGACCGCAACGGGATCGTGCAGGGCTCGTTCGAGGGCATCGTGACCGCGCAGGAGCTGTCGGACGCGATCACGAAGATCGCGGGCTCGTAGACCCTAGCTGGCGGCTGGCGCGTCGGAGGCGTTGAGGGGCGGGGCGGTCGGCGACGTGGGCGACGGGTCCTCAAGGCGGTACACCAGAAGGTTCGAGCCCTGCGCTCGGAAGCAGACAGACCAGCACCGGCTGCGGGGCTGCCCTGCACTCGGTCGAGTGGGCCGCCGGGAAGGCGGCGGCGTCTTCGATGATCCCCACCGTGAACGTAACCTGCCGGTTGTCGTCCGTCAGGAGCGTGAATGACGTGACCTTTCCGTGGCTGGGCGAGCGCAAGTGGAGAACGATGCCGTGCACGGGCGATTGCAGGTCCGAGGCCGCGGCAGGCGACGTGCCTGCACCCGACGTGCCTGCACCCGAGGCCTGACCCGAGGGACCCGGGGTCCCCTCCTCCGCGGACACGCGCGACACGACCGCGTTGGGGCCGGGCGTGACGGACAGGCCGCCGGCGGGCGACGACCCGCAGCCTGCTGCTGCGAGCAGGGCCGCGGCGAGGACCGCGGCCGGGCCGATCACCCGGCGGGCGTGTGTCCTTTCGGGGCCAGTCCTGTGCCGCTCGAGCCGGGCTTGATCGCTGGCTCGCCGGCGGCGCAGCACGGGCAGGTCGCGGCGCCCGGCTGGTACGTGGGCAGCTCGAGGCTCCACAGCGAGCGCAGCGGGTAGACGCGGCCGGTGGCGGGGGAGGTCAGCGTGCTCGTGCCGCCGGAGCGGTCCACGATGACCGCGCACTCGATGATCTCGCCGCCCATCTCCTCGACCGCGGGGATCATCGCCAGCAGCGAGCCGCCGGTCGTGAGGATGTCGTCCACGAGCAGGACCCGCTCGCCGGGGGCGATCGTGAAGCCGCGCCGGAACTCTCGGCGCGGCGCAGCGCCGGGCTCGCCGGCCACCTCCTCGGCGAAGATCGCGCGGGTGCCCAGCTGGCGGCCCGTCTCGAACGCGAGGATTACGCCGCCGGTGGTGGGACCGGCGACGAGGTCCACCATCGGCGTGCCGTCACGGTCGCGAACGCCCTGCGCCCAGAAGCCGCACAGCTCGCTCGTGGCGGCGGGGTCCTGGAGGACCTGGAACTTCTCGAGGTACGCGTCCGAGTGGCGACCGCTCTTGAGCGTGAAGTGACCCTCGCGAAGGGCGCCGCTGGCTCGGAACAGGGCCTCGGTGCGGCCGGCGATGGCGCGGCGGGCCGCTTCGTCGAGGGTGCGTCGCAGGGTGGTCATCAGGCGGTGATTCTACCGGGAGCCGTGCGCGGGCCGTTTCGCCGACTTCGGTCGCTACCCAGCGTCTCGACTACCGGCGGGGGCGGTGCCCGGCGCGGCCGCCCGGTCGCGGCCGCCACGTCTCGGACACCGGCGGGGGCGGTGCTCGGGATGCGGCCGGGTGCCGTCCACGCAGGGGCGCCCCTCGTGCACCGCTGTCGGCGGTGAGCGAGCGCACCGCGGCCCCGAGCACCGGCGCGGGCGGTGCAGGAGACGCAGGGGGTCGGGGAGCCCGGGATCCGGCCTGTCGCGGCCGCCGGCCACAGCATGCCGCTGCCGGCCGACGAGCGAGTTGCGAAGGCCCGCGGACTTCGGATCGCACCATGGCGGTGACCTCGCCGGCGGTCGTGGCGAGAGTGGGTCGGCTCGTGACGACGGCATTGCGTGCAGGGCCTTGTCGTCGAACTCGCGCATGCCGCGGGAGTCAGCCAGGGACGCCAAGGTTCACGCGACGTTGCCACGCGACGTTGCCCCGCGACGTTGTGATGGGCTACGGGATCACCACGTGGAGGATCGAGCCCTGATCCTCGCGCGCCACGACGTCCCACGCCACGGTCGCCGAGTCGGTGCGGATGCGCAGAAGAAATGGGCCAGTCACCCAGATGTCCCCGATCCCGACGCCGAACGCGCTGTCCATGATCCGCACGGGCACGGCGCCGACGAGGTCCGGCCCCTGGCCGATGGACGGCGGTACCGCGAGGAGCACCGGTCCGCCCGTCGCGCACGGCGCGCCGGCTACGCACGGGCTCACGTCGTTGAGGAGGAGCCCATCCGCTTCGTGGAGGGACGGCAGCAGCCGCGCCTTTCCTGCAGACGGGCTGGCCATGGCAGCTGTGAGCGCGTCGATGCGGGGGATGCCCGCCGCGTCCACGAGCAGGGAGCCGAGGTAGACGAGCACGCCGTCGCGCGGCAGGAGCACCAGGGTCTCCCCTTGCGGCGGATCGCCCGGCCACGTGCCGATGGCGTCGTCGGGAACCACCTTGGCGCCGCGGAGCCCGTCGATGCGGAGCACGAGGCACGCCGAGAGCGGGGCGCCGGGCTCGCACTTGCGCTGCGTGCTGTGCAGGCGCCCGTCGACGAACGCGAGCGTGCCTGTGCCGCGGCGCGGGATGACGGCGACCAGCGCGGAAATGTCAACGGGGTCGGCGGTCACGCGCATGGTGAGCGGGGCGCTCGGAACTGGAGTTGCGGCGGCAGCTGAGGCCGACGGGGAACTGAGCGCGACGGGCAGTGCCGATGGCGCGACGGCGACGTGCTGGGCGGGAGACAGCTGGCTCGACAGGATCCCGCCGCCCACGAGCGCCACGACGAGGACGAGCGCGAGGGCGGCCGTCCTCCCGGGCCGGTTGCGCGGCCCGCCAACGCCCGCCACCTCGACGCTGTACGACCGGCGCCGGTCGGTGGGACCGTCCCAACCGGGGTCCAAGGCGTCCTGCTCCCCTATCGGCTCACCGCGACCACCAGCACGACCGACCACAGCACGGACGCGAGGGTCTGGACGACCCAGAACGACCGGTGCCTCGTCTTGTGCCGCATGCCGAGGAAGACGAGCCATGCCCCCAATACGCCGCCGAGCCAGCAGCAGATGTGCAGCGCCCGCTCGCGGATCCGCCGCCAGTGCCGCGGTGCGGCGAGCTTGTCGTACCCATACAGGCCCGCCGTGGCCAGGTTGATCGCCAGGAGCCAGGCCAGGAGCCAGGTCACCGGGCGTACTCGGCGCCACGGGTGGACGGCGTGGCGGTCCGGGCCGGCAGCGCGGTGCCGACGATCTCGCGCACCGACGTCACCCCCCGCTCGCGGCAGGCGTCGGCCAGCTCGTCCGCAAGGCGCACTGGGAGCATCGGGTCCGCCAGCGCAGCGACGCCCACGGCCACGGCACTCGCGCCCACGGCGAGGAAGTCGAGCGCGTCGTCGACCGTCGCCACCCCGCCGATGCCGATGACCGGCACATCCACGACCTGCGCGACCTCCCAGACGACGCGCAGCGCGATCGGCCGCAGCGCCGGCCCGCAGATGCCGCCATAGTCCGAGCCCAGTGCCGGGCCGCGGCGGTCCGCGGACGGGACGAACCCGGGCAGGGTGTTGATCGCGGCGATCGCATCGGCGCCCGCGTCCTCGACGGACCGCGCCACAGCGCGCACGTCGCCCGCAGCCGCCGTCAGCTTGGCGATCAACGGCAGGTCGGTGCCGCGCCGCGCCGCCGCCACGTACGCCGCCGCGCCGTCCGGGTCCAGCCCGGGCACGCTGCCGCCCCGCCCACCGCTTCCGCACGAGAGGTTGAGCTCCAGCGCCGCGATCCCGGGCACGCCGTCGCACCGCCGGACCATCTCGCCCAGTTCGCCCGCGCTGCCGGCGCACAGCGAGAGGATCACCGGCATCGGCCAGCGCGACCAAGCCCCCGAGTACCGCTCGAGCACGGTCTCGAGGCCCGGGTTCTGGGGACCCATGCCCAGCAGGAGCCCGGCCGGGATGTCGGCGAGGCGTGGACCCGGATGCCCTGGACGCGGCTTGAGCGATGTGCTGCGGGTCACCAGGCCGCCGAGGCGCGGCAGGTCCACGAGGTCCGCCACCTCGACGCCGTAGCCGTAGGGCCCGGACGCGGCGATCACGGGGTTGGGCAGGACGAGCCCGCGGCCCAGGTCAACGGCGAGGTCCACCGGCCGACCACCGATGGCGTCCAGCGCGGGCGGAGCGCCGGGGCCTGCCGTCTCGGCGACGGTTGAGGCCAGCGCCGGCCGGGGACCGAGCGGGGCCGAGGCTCGGAATCTTGCGATGGGCGTGATCGCGGGCTTGATCGTCCGCACGGTCGGCGTCCGCTTGGAGTTCGCGGTGACGCCCTTGCGCCTCGCCTTCATGCGCCAGCCGCCGCGGGTTCGCGCCGCAGGTCGCGCCACCAGGCGACCGCGGTCAGCAGGACCCAGACCATGATCGAGACCAGGGTCGCCCACTCCAGGATCGGTGCGATCCAAACGTCCGGGCGCCCGGTGATCGGCCCGTCCGACGCCATGCGGGTGCGCGAGAACTCGTCGGTGCGGAGGGAGACCAGGAACGCGGTGAACGCCACGACGGACGCCGCTCCGGGCAGGGCGAGCCAGACCGGATGGCGCGGCTCGCGGTGGCGGACGAAGGCGATCGAGGCGAGCGCGACGAAGATCCAGCCGAGGTTGAAGAACGTGAACGCGGCGATGACGTGCTGCGCCGGGTGGTTCATGGGGAAGAGGCCTACGAAGATGCCGCCGATGCCCGCGATCGCGCCCACCGGCCCGAAGGCGTAGCGCAGCCGCGACGGGCTCGTCAGCGCAAGGCCGGCGACGAAGGCGACGAACGCCGCGCCGCCGATGATCAGGGAGGCGTTGAACCACGCGGCGCGCGCTGACACACCCTCCTGGCCCAGCTCGCTGATCCAGTGGTTCAGTGGGCTGTAGGGCTCTCCGGCCGTCCCCGTGTAGCCGAGCGCCGGCCACACGCACCCGAACGCGATCACCAGGAAGGCCAGCACGCCCGCCTGGGCCGAAGCGAGCTCGAGTCTCGGACGCCGCCGTGACGGAGCGCTCACGATGTGCGCGCCCAGTCGATCTCGTCGGCGGCGAAGGCCGGACCCTCGCGGCAAACGCGGACGGTGCCATTCGCACCATCCACGACGCAGCCGAGGCAGGTCCCGGCGGCGCAGCCGGCCGTCTGGTCGAGCACCACTTGGAGAAACGCCTTGCGCCGCGCCTCGGCCGAGCCGGGCTGGATGGGCCGGCCGCCGCCCCGCTTGCGGCCCAGGGTGGCCACGCCCAGCCGCTGCCGACGCCCGGTGGCAAGGGTCGCGAGGCGGCCGAGCAGCGCCGCGGGACCGGCGGCGAACGACTGGTCGGCCCACGCCTCGAACTCGAGGACCAGATCCTCGACGCTGCCCCGGTGCCCCAGCGAGCCGTCCGCGGTGGCAACCACGTACTCAACCTCGTCGGGGAGCAGGCTTGACGGGTACACCGAGCCGGCCGTCGCTGCGCCGAAGAGCAGGACGACCGACCGCCCGTCGCGGATGGCCTCGTCGATCAGCAGCCGCACGCCCGCGATGGCCGGCCCCTCCGCGATGAGCAGCAGGTGTCGCGACCGCGAGTCCACCTCGAACGGGCGCCCCAGGGGTCCCACGAGGTCCGCGCGGTCGCCGGGCCGGAGCCCGGCTGCCCACGCCGGGGGCGAGCTGCCGGACGGCCCGGACCGACCCGTGGCCTGGATCGTGAGCGTGCCCGACGCGGCATCGGCCGTGGCAATCGGGAAGGGGCGGCGCAGCGGCAACCCGCCCGCCTCGACGGTCCGGACGTGAACGGCCTGCCCGGCGCGCGCGCCGGTCGCGATCTGCGGAGCGTGCCAGGCGAGCAGCCACTGGCCGGGCCCGATCTCGCGGCGCTCGACAAGCTCGGCGCCGAGGGGGCGCACGACGGTCCCCGGGTGGCCGAGGCTACTTGTCCTCGGCGCCCCCGCCCTCGGTCGCGTCGGGCTCGTCGGCCTCGTCCCCGTCCTCTTCATCGGGCTCGTCGGCTTCGTCCTCGTCTCCTTCGGCCGCCTCGGGCGCGACGGACGGATACGCCTCCGCGAGCGAGTCGGCGAGGTCACCGAAGATGTCGGTGGGGTCGTAGAACTCGACGATGTCGTCAGGGGCCGTCAACTCGCGCCACTCGCCGTTGGCGTCCTCGGGCAGGACCTCGGCACGGAACCGGCCGGACGCGCCCAGGATGAGCCGCTCGTCCTCGTCGTCCACGATCACCAAGTCGCCGACCAGGCTCGTCAGCCTGCCCACGGCCTCCTCGAACTGCTCGAGCAGGGCGGCCTCGTTCTGCTGGCTCTTCTCCTGGAAGTCCAGCGCGAGGTTGTAGAGGGCGAGCGCCGCCGATTCCTCGTCGTCCGCGTCGAGCACGGGCGCACGGCCGGCGGCCCACGTGTCCGCAGCCGCGGCATAGCCCTCGTCGTCGCCGCCCAGCGCGAACGTCTCCTCGGGTGCCACGCCGGCCACGGTGAGCAGGTCGCCGGCGGCGGTGGGCTCGGGCTCGAAGCCGGCGGCCTCTCGGGCGGCCTCAGCGAACGCGGTG
>JBBIIL010000018.1:0-45677 GCA_037446495.1 Chloroflexota bacterium
GCGCGAGCGCGGCGTCACGCTGGCCTGCCCGTCGCTGGAGGCGGTCGCGCTCGCCGACCCGACCCGGCTGCGGCAGGTGCTGCTCAACTTGCTCGGCAACGCCGCCAAGTACAACCGCGCAGGCGGCCGCATCGTGCTTTCAGCGGTGCGCGAAGACGGCCGCGTCGTGCTGCGAGTCGCCGACACGGGCCGCGGCATGAGCGCGCTCCCGCTGCGCCACCTGTTTGAACCGTTCAACCGGCTCGGCGTTGAGCGCGAGGGCATCGAGGGCACGGGCATCGGCCTGGCGATCGTCAAGGCGCTGGTCGAGCGCATGGGCGGCACGGTGGCGGTGCAGAGCGAGGTCGGCGTCGGCACAACCTTCACGCTCAGCCTGGCCGACGCCGGTGGCGACGCGCCGGCCGCGGCCGTGACGCCGACAGCGAGCCGGCCGATGCCGCTGGCCAGCAGCCCGTCCGGATCGCGCGGCACACTGCTCTATGTCGAGGACAACCCGGTCAACGCGATGATCATCTCGGAGCTGGTTTCGCGCCGCGCCGACCTGGTGCTGCATATCGCCGCCGACGGCGTCGGCAAGGCGCTCGAGCTGCAGCCAGACCTGATCCTGCTCGACATGCAGCTGCCCGATTTCGACGGCCACGAGGTGCTACGTCGGCTGCGCGCCGAGCCGGCGACGGCGGGTATTCCGGTGATCGCGCTGTCGGCGAACGCGATGCCGGAGGACATCGATCGTGCGCTGCGCGCCGGCATGGCCGACTACTGGACCAAGCCGCTCGACTTCCGCGCGTTCATGACATCGCTCGAGACGCTATTCGGTCCGGCGCCGTAACGGCGCCGGCTGTGATTCAGGCGGCCTCGGGTTCCTCCTCGATCAGGCCGCGCTTCCTCAGCAGCGGCTGCACCGTCGGCGCGCGGCGCCCCGAACGGCGCGCGGCGGCGGCTTCCCAGCCGTGATCTGGTCGTCGCAGGGGCACGTTCGGCGCGCGGCGGCGGCTTCCCAGCGGCGGCACGTTCGGCGCGCGGCGGCCCGGCGGGCGAAGGCTGCTGCTTGCCGAGCCGCACATGCGGCCGCTCCTGACCGGAATGCTGCCCCGGAAGCCGCAGCACCACGTTGAATGGCCCTCCCAAGGCCCCAGAAGGTGCCGACTGCGGCTCGGCGTGCCGCGGCGTGACCGTGTGCGGGCGCTGGTGCGGCCCCCGGAGCCGCAACCGCCGATGCCGCTCGCTGCCGTACCGCTCGGCTGCGCGGACCTTGAGGCAGCGCCCCGAACTCGCGGCGTCGGACGATCCTTGGCAGCCCGCCGCATGGGCACGGAAGCGTCCCGGGCCGAGGCTCGTGGGCGGGCTGCCCGAAGAACGCCATCGCGGTCGTGCGCCACGCCCAGCAACGGCAGCCTCGCTGCGCGCCACAGCCCCAGATCCTCCGCCACGTCGCCCGAGCGGTCGGGCAGCGCGGCACGACCCGGCCTAGATGCGGGCTGGTCAGTCCTGCACCACCCGCACCACGGCCCGGGTGCGCTTGCCGACCCGGACCTCGAGCCACTCGCCGGCCACGGGCTCCGGGACGGCGGCCGCCGGGTCGCTGACTCGCTCGCCGCTGACGGTGATGGCGCCCCCCGAGATCAGTCGGCGAGCCTCGCCGCGCGATGGCGCGAGCCCCGTCTCGGCGAGCAGCACGGCCACGCCGCCAGCGATGACGTCCGGCGAGACCTCGGGGCCCCGGGTCGCCTCGTGGATGCGGGCCAAGAGCACCGGATCGGTCACGGGATCACGCTGGAACAGCGCCGCGGACACCTCGACCGCGGCCCGCGCCGCCTCCTCGCCGTGGACCCGGGCCGTGACGTCCAACGCCAGCTCGCGCTGGGCCTCGCGGGCGTCGGGGCGCTCGGCCATCGCCGCCTCGAGCTCTGCGATCCGCGCCTGCGACCACATCGTGAACCAGCGCATGTACGTGGGCAGGTCGCGGTCGTCGAGGTTGAACCAGTACTGGTAGAAGGCGAACGGCGTCGTGAGCGCCGCGTCGAGCCAGACCGACTCGCCGCCCTCGCTCTTGCCGAACTTGGACCCGGACGGCGCCAGCAGCAGCCTGTAGCTGATGCCGTGGGCGGGACTCTCGTCGCTCTCGCCGCCCGATGTCCGCCGGATGAGCTCGAGGCCCGCCGTGATGTTGCCCCACTGGTCGGCGCCGCCCATCTGCATCTCGACGCCGTAGTCGCGGTACAGGGTGGCGAAGTCGAGCGCCTGCAGCGTCATGTAGCTGAACTCCGTGAACGACAGCCCGCGCTCGAGGCGCTGCTGCACGGAGTCCTTGGCCAGCATGTACGGAACGGTGAAGTGCTTGCCCACGTCCCGCAGGTACTGGATCAGCGAGATCTTGCCCAGCCAGTCGTAGTTGTTGGCCATGACCGCCTGCGTGGGTCCGGGCGAGAAGTCGAGGAACCGCTCGAGCTGCGCGTGGATCCCGGCGACGTTGCGCGCCAAGGTGGCCTCGTCCAGCAGGTTCCGCTCAGCCGAGCGGCCTGACGGGTCCCCGATCATGCCGGTCCCGCCGCCGACCAGGGCCACGGGCCTGCCGCCGCGCTGCTGGAGCCGGACGAGCCCGAAGATCGGGATAAGGTGCCCGACGTGGAGCGATACGGCCGTGGGGTCGAAGCCGATGTAGGCGGCGATGGTCCTGCCAGTGGCCAGACGCGCCGCCGTTCCGGGCGTGGCGGCGTGGAGGATCCCGCGCCACTCGAGCTCGTCGAGAAGGCCTGGGAGACCGGGTGCGGGTTCGCGGAATGTGGTCACAGGGCGTCACAAGTAGGAGGTGGGATGCGTCTGGGGTCCGGCCCGAACGGGGGTTCGGGCGTTCAATCCCTGCATGGTATCGTCCACCAGTCATGCGAAACAGCCTCGCCCGGCGGCAGCGCCATCGCCGTCAGGGCGGTCGTCGCCCTCGCGGGAACGGCGTCCTCAAGGGACTGCTCGTCGCCATCCCGATCGTGCTCTTCTCCCTGTTCCTGCTGCTCGGGGCCGGCGCTGCCGTGGCGGCCGTGGGCGCCTACCAGCTCATGGCGCAGGGGCTGCCGGACCCCACATCGGCACTCGACGCGATCACGTTCACGTCCCAGACCATCATCTACGACCGTTCGGGCAACATCGAGCTCGCTAAGCTCGGGTCGGACCGGCGCAGTGTCGTCGCGTTCAAGGACATCCCGGCTGGGCTGATCGACGCCACCACCTCGGTCGAGAACAAGACCTTCTGGGAGGACCCCGGCTTCGACGTTGGCGGCTTTGTGTCGGCCGCGATCGCCACCCTCAACGGCAACGACCGTGGCGGTTCCACGATCACCCAGCAACTGGTGCGCGCGCGCCTGCTCCCGCAGGACGTGCTCAATGGTGACCGCTACGTCCGCAAGGCCAAGGAGATCATCCAGTCCATCCGCCTGACGCAGGCCTACCCCGGCACGGTCGGCAAGCAGGTGATCATCCAGGACTACCTGAACCAGAACTTCTACGGCAACCGAAGCTACGGCGTTGCGGCCGCCGCCAAGAGCTACTGGAACAAGTCGCTCGACCAGCTCACGCTTGCCCAAATGGCGCTGCTCGCCGGCATCCCGCAGTCGCCCACCGCGTACGACCTGGTCAGGAACGCGACCGAGGAGACGGTCAAGGACGCCACGGGCAAGGAGACCACGCAGCTCGTGGTCCCGCCGGACCGCCCGATCGTGCAGCGCCGCAACTACATCCTCCAGTTGATGCTCACCAACGCGCGCATCGGTCAGTACACCGCGGACGAGATCGCTGCAGCCCAGCAGGAGCCAGTCATCCTGACCCCTCAGACCAACCCGAGCTGGCTCGCGCCGCAGTTCGTGTGGCAGGTGCGCGACGAGCTGGGTCAGCTGATCTGCGGCTCGACCCAGTGCGACAAGATCGACACCGGCGGCTACAAGGTCTACACGACGCTGAACTACACGATGCAGAAGAGCGTCGAGAAGTGGCTGTACGCCTCGGCGGTCATCCCCAACGCCGGCAATCAGGCTGCGCAGCTGCGCGCCAAGGGCATCCCCACGTCAGAGTGGACCTGGATCCAAGCCCTGTCGTCGCGGAACATCCATAACGCCGCCGCAGGCGTCGTGGACTACCGGACCGGGGAGGTGCTCGCCTACGCGGGTTCCGCGAACCAGTATGCCGCCAGCGGCAACAAGCAGTTCCAGCCCCAGTTCGACGTGCTGGGTGACGGCTTCCGTCAGCCCGGATCCTCGATCAAGCCCGTCGACTACGTCATCGGGATCGACGACATGACCATGACCGCGTCCACGCTGTTCATGGACGTGGTCACCAATTTCGCGAGCGCGGGCCAGACGCCGTTCCTGCCCACCCAGGCCGACAACGCCGAGCGCGGCCCGGTCCGGCTCCGTAGCGCGCTCCAGTTCTCGCTGAACATCCCGGCGATCAAGGCGGGCTTCATCAACGGCCTGGACCACCAGCTCCAGCGGACGAAGGACTTCGGGATCACGTATCCCGCCAACACGTACGCCGTGCCCTCCGAGAGCATCGGAACCCTGCTGCTCCATCCCATCGACCTGATCAGCGCCTACGGCGTCATCGCCGACGGCGGCGTCCTCATGCCGCGCCACACGATCCTCAAAGTGGTTGGGCCCAACGGTGAGACGGTCTGGCCGCAGGCGGGCGTCAGCGTCGCGGGCAAGCGCGTGGTGTCCAAGCAGGCCGCCTACATCATCACGGACATCCTCGCGGGCAACACCCAGACGAGCGTCAACCCGTTCTGGGGCAAGTGGCGCATCACCGACGGCGTGACGGGCACCACCGTCCGCCCCGCCGCCTACAAGACCGGCACCACGAGCGACAACCGGGACGTCCTCGCGTTCGGCTTCCTGCCGCCGCCGTCCGACCCCAAGCTCCCGGGCCTGGTCGTGGGCGTCTGGATGGGCAACTCGGACAACTCCCCCAACTCCGGCAAACTCTCACTGGACACATCGGCGCCGCTCTGGTCCGCCATCCTGTCCGACATCTCCAAGGGCATGCCCATCGAGCAGTTCAGCCGCGTCAAACCGGCGGGCCTCGTCACCGCGACCGTGGACGCCTTCACGGGCATGCTGCCGGGCGCCACCACCCAGAAGACCATCACGGAGATGTACCTGCCGGGAACGGTGCCCACGACGTCCGGGCAGGTCGCGGTCACCGCGAACGTGGACGCGGCAACCGGGCTCCTCTGGCAGGCCGGCTGCGCCGGCCCGATGGAAACGCGCTCGTTCATCGACTTCAGTCAGGTCGATGCCGCCTGGCCGGCCTGGCAGACCGCCGACCTCGGCTGGCAGGCACGCGCCGCCCGCGGCCCGGGCGTCTCAGGCGGCCCGAAGCACACCTTCACCTCGTACTTCTACCAGTCGGGGTTCTACCCGTTCGGCGCCACGTGGGGCGGCCAGTTCGCGCCCACGACCACGTGCCCCATCGTGCCGGTCACGCCGTCGCCGTCCCAGTGCGTCTCGACGGACCCCTTCTCGCCCTGCCCGTCGGACTTGCCGCCGACGCCTCCTGCGCCCACGCCAGTCCCGTCGACGGGCAAGCCGTGAGCTGGCGGACCCGGTGGGGGCCTCTCCGCCGCCCCTAGAGCTTGACGATGGTGGCCCCGTCGCCCCCCTCGCCGCGCTCCCCCGCCCGGAAGCTCGCAACCAGGGGGTGCGAACCGACGAGCTCGCGGACGGCGTCGCGGATGGCGCCCGTGCCCAGGCCGTGGATCACCAGGACTTGGTCGAGGCCCGCGAGCGACGCATCGTCGAGATAGTGCGACAGCGCGTCGAGCGCCTCGTCAACGCGGGCACCGCGCAGGTCCAGCGACGACGCGACCGACCGTGCCCGAGCCAGGCGCATCGACGTGATGCCCGATGCCGCCTCGCCGCGAGACACGGGAGGGTGCCGCGTGCCGTTTGGCCCCGGCGACCACGAGCTGCCCTCTCCCCCGCCGCCTGACTGGCCCAGCGCAAGCTCGAGGTCGTCCACGGCGACGGACACGCGCATGCCGCCCGCCTCGAGCGTGGCCCGCGTCCCGCCCTTCTCGAGCGCTGCGACCCGTCCCTCCCAGCCGCCGCTTCGGCTTCGGGCCCGCTCGCCCAGGTGCCACGTGCGCGGCTCCGCCGGCGCTGTGCGGCGCGGGGCCTCGGGCGCAGCCTCGGGCAGGCGCTCGAGCGTCTGGTCTGCGCGCGCAAGCGCGGCGTCGATGGCTGGCGCGGTGACCGTCTCCCGCTCGAGCTTGCGACGCATCCCGGCCACGTCGTCGCGGAGCTGGTCCACGAGGCGCTGCGCCTCGTCGCGGGCCGCCTTGACGGCCTCGTCGCGCTCGCGGCGTGCCTTGCGGCGCTCCTCCTCGGCGGTGCGCAGCGCCTCTGCGGCCCTCGCCTCGGCGGCCCGCGACCGCTCCACGGCTACCGCGATCTCGTCCTCCTGGCGGCGGATGGATGCCAGGGTGTTCTCGAACGCGCGCTGGTTCTCGCTCAAGCGGCCCCGGGCGTCGGCGACGATCGGCTCCGGGAGGCCCAGCCGCTCGGCGATCGCGAACGCCTGGCTGCCGCCGGGCAGGCCGATCGAGAGTCGGTAGGTCGGCGAGAGCGTCTCGAGGTCGAACGCCACCGACGCGTTGCGCGCCTGCGGTGTCTCGTGGGCGTACACCTTGATCTCGGCGTAGTGCGTGGTGGCAGCGACGAGCGCGCCCGAGCGGATGAAATGGTCCAGTAGTGCCTGCGCGAGTGCCGAGCCCTCGGTGGGGTCGGTGCCGGCTCCCAGCTCGTCGAGGAGGACGAGCGTGCCCGGTCCGGCATGCTCAACGATGCGGATGATCGAGCGCAGGTGCCCCGAGAACGTGGACAGCGACTGGGCGATGGACTGCTCGTCGCCGATGTCGGCGAAGACGTCGTGGAGGACCGGCAGCTTCGACCCGGCCTCGGCCGGGATGTGCAGGCCCGCTTGGTGCATTAGCGAGAGCAGGCCGAGCGTGCGCAGCGTCACCGTCTTGCCGCCGGTGTTCGGCCCCGTGATCACCAGGGCCGTGTAGCCGTCGCCGATTCGGATGTCAATCGGGACCACTCGGCCAGTCAGGCCGGGATGGCGCGCCGAGAGCAGGATGACCTCCGTCCGGTCGCCGGTCTCCGCCCGGGTCGCGTCCATCTCGTTCGCGAGCTGCGCCTTCGCCGCCCAGAAGTCGAACTGGGCGAGCGCCTCGAGCGTCTCGCGCAGCATCGTGGCGTTGGCGGCCACCAGCGCCGAGAGCTCGTCGAGGATGCGCCCCTCCTCCTCCTCGACCGCGGCCTGCGCCTCGCGCCAGGCGTTGCCCAGCTCCACCACCACGAGCGGCTCCACGAACAGCGTCGCGCCCGAGCCCGAGGCGTCGTGGACGATGCCCTTCACCCGGCTGCGGGCCTCGGCGCGGATGGGCACCACGTAGCGGCCGTTGCGGAGCGTGATGATCGGCTCCTGCAGCGCGCTGCCCAGCTCCGAGGTGACCAGCGAGTCGAGGCGCCGCCGCAGGCGGTCGTACGCGATCCGAACCGTGCCGCGCAGGCCACCCAGGCGCGGCGAGGCGGTGTCGAGCAGCTCGCCCGCGGGGTCGAAGCTGCGCGCGAGCGTCGAGCGCAGGGCGGGCAGCCCGTGGAGCCGTCGGCCGACATCGCGGATCAGCGGGCGTCGGTCGTCTGCGATCGAGGTCTGGAGGCGCACCACGGCGTCGAGGGTGTCGACGATGTCGATGAACTGCAGCGGCTCGAGGCGCCCGCCGCGCACCGCACGCCCGACCAGCGGGTCCAGGTCCTTCGCGCCCCCGATCCCGACGCCGGGACGGTCGGCCAGCAGCTGGCGGGCCTGGTCCGTCTCGTCGAGGCCGCGCGCCACGATGACCGGGTCAGGCGACGGCACCAGCGCCTCGGCCAACCGTCGCGACGGATCGAAGGACGTCCGCTGGGCGAGCCGCTCACGGACCTGCGGGAACTCGAGGAGCGCGATCGAGCGGAAGTCCATCAGGCGAACCTCCGGCTCAGCGCGGGGCTCCCCGCAACCGCGAGGCGCCACGGCAGGCTGGTCCACGGCTCGCCGGCATACGCGATGCCGACGCGTGGCCCGGCCACGACACTCGGAGCCGGCTCGCCGACGGGCACAAGCGCCAGGTGCAGTGGCGCCTCCGGGTCGCAGAGGTCCATCCCCGTGAAGGATCGGTCCAGGCCGAGCGCCGCCCCGACGCGGCCGGGGCCGGCGGCGAGCCGGTGGTCCGCGATGGGGCCCCGACCTCGGGCCGCCCGCATGGCCGCGAGCCCGTCGATGGGCTCCACGGAGCGGACGAGCACGGCCGCGGGGCGTCCGTCGGCCTCCGTGACAACGTTGAGGCAGTAGTGCATGCCGTAGACAAGGTACACGTAGGCGAGGCCCGGCGGCCCGAACATGACCTGGTTCCGCGGCGTCGGGCCCATGCGGGCGTGCGAGGCACGGTCCTCGAGCCCGGCGTAGGCCTCGACCTCGACGATGCGGCCGACGCGGCGGGGGTCGCCTGCGCTCGCCGGCTCACGGACCACGCACGCGCCGAGCAGGGCCCGGGCAGCCGAAAGCGAGGTGTGGGCGAGCAGTTCCCTCGGGAACGGACGCAGGGGCGGAGGGCGCGTCACCGACCGTACGCGAGGCGGACCGACTCCGGCAGGAGGAACCCAGTGATCGCGACGAAGCTCGGGATGATCTGGCTGTGGAGCAAACTGCCGGTCCACGAGTCGTTCACGGCCTGCCAGACCGGGCGCAGGATGGGCAGCTCAGACGGGTCAGCCGCCGGAGACGCGGCGAGGAAGAACTGGTCAAGGATGATGATGACGAACATCAGCACCAGACCGCCCTGGATGAGTCCGAGGAGACCGCCCAGCGCCTCGTCCACAACGGGGTGCGCCGCGAACACCGCGACGCGCTTGTAGGTGCCCTGGACGATGAGCGCGAAGGCGATCGCAGCCGCAACGAACAGGGTTGCGAAGCCCACCATCTCAGCGTAGCCGTGTGGGAACTGCGTCCAGTGGCTGGCGAGGAACGGGCCGAGGTAGACGTTGAGCTGGGCGGCGAGGAAGAAGGAGAACGTGATGGTCAGGATGCCGACCACGCGGCGCACGGCCCCCTGCCCGAAACCCAGCACGAACCAGCCAACCATGTAGGCGAAGATGACGAGGTCCGTGAGGTTCACCTTCGCGAACGCGCCCGCGATGTCCACCTATGCCCTCCACGCGGTGTCCGGCGAGCCCGCTCCAGCGGCTCTCTCCCCGCGCGAAGCGTAGCAGCGCAGGGACGCCCGCGGCAATGCATCAGGTACCCCAGCGGTGCCCAAGCGCCCCGGGGGGGCGAGGTCAGGCCCGGAGGCGGCCCGCGACACCCGCCAGTGCGGCCACGACGCCGGCCACTGCCGCTTCAACCTCGGGCTCGGTGAGCGTGCGGTCGGCGGCGCCCAGTCGGATCCGGTAGGCGAGGCTCTTCTCGTCGCCAGCCAGCGGCACGCCTCGGTAGATGTCGAACAGGTCCACGCCGTGGAGCAGGTCGCCCGCGGTGGCGCGGATCAGCTGCTCCACCGCCGCCGCGCGCGTGGCCTCGTGGACGATGATCGCAAGGTCGCGCTCCACCTCGGGGAACTTCGCCACCGCGCGAGCCCGCTCGGGCGCCAGGCGGCCAGCAGCCAAGCCGCGGAGCGCGACCTCGGCCAGGATGACGCGCTGTGACGTCCGCACGCCCCACCGCTCAACGATTTCTGGATGAAGCTCGCCCACGATGGCGAACAGGTCCCCTCCCGCAGTGGCGCGCGCGGTGCGGCCGGGGTGGAACAGGGCCTCCTCAACGTCCGCCTCGTAGACCGGCTTCGGCAGCCCGACCCGCCGCGCGACGAGCTCCAGCATGCCCTTTGCATCGTCGAGGTCGTATCGGCGGGCGAGGCGGTTCCAGGCGGGCTCCTCGGCGGCACCGGTGAGCGCGAGGCCGAGGCGCCACCACTCGCGCGAGATCGCCCCGCTGTGTGCGTAGCCCTTGCCGATCTCGAAGACCGCCACGTCGGGCGTGCCGTGGCGCAGGTTGACCGCCACGACGTCGAGCAGACTGCCCAGCAGGTTCCGGCGCAGCAGCGAGTGGTCGCGCGAGAGCGGGTTCGCCACGCCGATCGCGTCGCCGCCCGGCTGGTCCTCGCCATCGATGGACGGGACCTCGCGGGCCATCGCGAACGTCGCGTTGTGCTTGGGCGACACGAGCGCGGTCGTGACGACCTCGGTCAGCCCCGCGCCGGCGAGGGTCCCGCGGACTAGGTCGCGCACCTCGAGCGGCGAGGCTCGGAACGCAGGCATCAGCGTGTCGGGGGTGACGGACGGGACCAGCTCGTAGCCGCGGACGCGGGCGATCTCCTCGGCCACGTCGGCCTCGACGACGATGTCGCGCCGCCACGTCGGGACGAGCGCGGTGACCGTCCGGTCGAGCTCCGGCACCACGGCCAGCAGGCTGGGTGTCAGGGCGATGTTGACGCGGTCTCCCGCTGCGGCGGGCTCGGTCTCCACGCCCACGCGGCCCAGGAGCTCGCGCTGATCCTCAACGGAGAGCTCGGTCCCCAGCAGCCGATTCACGCGGGCCGGCCGGAACGACACACGGGCCGGGACGGGCTCGTCCGGCGCGGTGTCCCAGGCGCCCGGGGCGATCACGCCGCCTGCCCACTCGCGGAGCAACTGTGCTGTTCGATCGGCGCCCAGGCGCGCCATCCGGACCTCCTGGCCCTTCTCGAAGCGGCTCGACGCCTCAGACCGCAGGGCGAGGCGGAAGGCGGTCCGCCGGATGCTCACCGGGTCGAAGATGGCCGACTCGACGACGACGTCCGTCGTGGCCTCCGACACCTCGGAGCCTGCGCCGCCCATGACGCCAGCGACGCCGAGCGGGCCGCGCGGGTCCGCGATGAGCAGCGTGTCGGCGCTGAGCTCGCGATCGACGTGGTCGAGCGTCTCGAGGCGCTCGCCCGGTGTCGCGCGGCGCACGACGATCGTGGGCCGGCCGTCCGAGCCGACGCCCACCGAGGCGGCGTCGAACGTGTGGATCGGCTTGCCCAGCTCGAGCATGACGTAGTTCGACGCGTCCACGACGTTGCTGATGGGCCGCTGTCCAGCCGCGAGCAGGCGCATCTGGACCCAGTCCGGCGACGGGCCCACCCTGAGGCCGCTCACCCAGCGCCCGACGAAGCGGGTGCACAGGTCGGGGTCCCGGACGTCCACGGCGAACCGTTCCGCCGACGACGGACCGCCACCCTCCTCGACGTCGATCACCGGCTGACGGACCTGCTGGCGCGTGGCCGCTGCCACCTCGCGCGCCAGGCCGAGGATGGACAGCGTGTCGCCGCGGTTGGGCTTGACGTCCACGTCAAGCACCACATCGCCGTACAGGTCCGCGAGCGGCACGCCCAGCGGCGTGCCCGATGGGAGGATCAGGATGCCGTCGGCGTCGCCGGTGAGCCTGAGCTCGTCGCCCGAGCACAGCATGCCGTTGGAGACCACGCCCATCTTCTCGGTGCGCTCGATGCGCCGATCACCGGGCAGCACCGCGCCGGGCAGGGCCACGGGGATGCGCTGGCCGGGGGCGATGTTGTCGGCCCCGCAGACGATCGACAGGGTCTCGCCGCCGCCGACCGTGACCGTGGTCAGGTGCAGGCGGTCCGCGCGCGGGTGCTTCTCGACCGTCAGCAGCTCGCCCGTCACGACGTTCTGCCAGTCGGCGCCCCAGCGCTCGATGTGCTTGACCTCCATGCCCAGCAGGGTGAGGCGCTCGGCGAGCTGCTCGGGCGTGAGCTGGACGTCAACGAACTCGCGGAGCCAGGACAGGGGGACTCTCACCGGAACGCTCCCAGGAAGCGAAGGTCGTCCTCCATGTACTGGCGCAGGTCGACCACGTGGTGGCGGAGGTTGGCGATGCGCTCGACGCCCATGCCGAACGCGAAGCCCTGGTAGCGCTCGGGATCGATGCCGCCGTAGCGGAGCACGACCGGGTGGACCATGCCGGCGCCGAGGATCGTCATCCAGCCCGTGCGCGAGCAGGCGGGGCACTTCTCGCCGTTGCAGATGACGCACAGGATGTCGAAGGCGACGCTGGGCTCGGTGAAGGGGTAGTAGCCGGGGCGGAACCGCGTCGCGCGGTCCGCGCCGAACATGGCGTGGGCGAACTGGTCGAGCAGGCCCTTGAGGTCGGCCATCGAGGTGCCCTCGTCTACCATCAGGCCCTCGACCTGGAAGAACTCGGACGCGTGGCTGGCGTCCACTGCCTCGTAGCGGAAGCAGCGGCCCGGCAGCAGCGCCCGGATCGGCGGGGCCTCCTGGTGCATCACGCGGATCTGGCCGGGACTGGTGTGGGTGCGCAGGAGGCGCCCCTCAAGGTCGAGGTACAGCGTGTCCCAGAGGTCCCGGGCCGGATGGTCGGGCGGGATGTTGAGCATCTGGAAGTTGGTGACGTCGTCCTCGACCTCCGGCCCCTCGTACACCACGAAGCCGAACTGGGCGAACACCTCTGCGATCTCGCGGGCGGTCTCCATGATCGGGTGGAGGCTGCCGCGGCGGACCGGGCGGCCGGGCGTCGTCACGTCAAGCGCCTCGGCGGCGAGCCGGACGGAGAGTTCGGCGGACGAGAGGCTGGCCCGTGACGACCCGATCGCGCCCTCGATCGACCCACGAACGCCGTTGGCGATGACGCCAACCGTCGGGCGGTCCTCCGGGGGCAGCGCGCCGATGCCGCGCAGGATGATCGTCAGGTCGCCCTTCTTGCCGAGCACCTCCAGCTCGAGCGCGTCGAGCGCGGCGGTGTCGGGCGCGGCCGCGGCGGCGGCGGTTGCCCTGGCGCGGAGAGCCTCGAGGTCCGAGGTCAGCTGGGCGAGGTCCATGTCGGCTGGCGATCCGATCCTGCTGTGGCGGGAGGCGCTGTCTGCCCGGGAATCACGAACCCCCGACCGTCGGCGACGTCGAGGGTCCGAACGGGGCGACCGTTGCGGGTCAGGCGCCCTTGGCGACCTCGGCGATCTGGCCGAAGGTCGCGGCGTCGCGGACCGCGAGGTCCGCCAGGATCTTGCGGTCCAGCGCCACGTCGGCCTTCTTGAGGCCGGCGATCAGCTTGCCGTACGTGATCCCGTTGATGCGGGCGGCGGCGTTGATCCGCACGATCCAGAGCTGGCGCATGTCGCGCTTGCGCTGCTTGCGGTCACGGGTGGCGTAGGCGAGGGCATGGAGCTGCGCCTCGTGCGCACGCTTGATGAGGCTTCGGTTGGTGCCTTTCCGGCCCTCAGCCTCGTTGAGCAGGCGCTTGTGGCGCTTGTGGGCGGTGACGCCCCGCTTGACGCGTGCCATCGGGAAGCTCCTAGAGGTACGGCAGGAGCCGGCGGAGCTGGTCGGTGTGCTCCGGGCCCACGACGGCCTTGCCCGCATAGCGGCGGGTGCGGCGGGACGACTTGTGCTCGAGGTGATGCCCGCGCCAGGACTTCACACGAATGAACTTGCCCGACCCGGTGACCCCGACGCGCTTCTGGGTCCCCTTGTGGGTCTTCATCTTCGGCACGCTGGCCTCACTCTCCTGCTTGCGGCGCCTGGGCGTCCGCCTCGTCCGGTGCGGCGACCGCAACCGGCTCAGCCGTCCCAACCGGCTCAACCGTTTCGACCGCCTCGACCGGCTCGTCCGGCGTCAGCTCCTCGGGCTCAGTGGTGGCGGGCGCCATGCCCGGTTCGCCGTCTGACTTGCGATGCTCGTGGACCCTGGGCCGGTGGACCGAGGCGAGCGTCATGAACATCGACTTCCCCTCGAGCGCAGGCGTGCGATCGATGGTGCCGTGGTCCTTCACCTCGTCGCCGAACTTGGCGAGGAGGCTCCGGCCGATCTCCGGGTGGGTGAGCTCCCGCCCGCGGAAGCGGACGGTGACCTTGATCCGGTCGCCGTCCTCGAGAAACTCGATGGCGCGATGGACCTTGGTCTCGAAGTCGCCGGTGCCGATCTTGGGGCTGAGGCGAACCTCTTTGAACTCGACCGCCCGCTGCTTGCGCTTCGCCTCCTTGTCCCGCTTGGTCAGCTCGTACTTGTACTGACCGTAGTCGAGAAAGCGGACGACGGGCGGCGCCGCCATCGGCGCGACCTCCACAAGGTCGAGGCCCCGTTCCTGCGCCATGCTGAGCGCCTGGTGCGTCGGCATGACGCCGAGCTGCTGGCTGTCCTCGTCGACGACCCGTACCTGGGGCACGCGGATCATCTGGTTGATGCGCAGGTCTCGGCTGATGGCGGTTTCCCTCTACTCGAACGTGGTTGGATTTGCGGCGCGTCAGGGCATACGGCCCGGGCCCGGTCGCCGCGGCAGGATAGCACAGGGGTTCGACGGGTGGCAACGCGCCCGGAGGCCGGAATCGTGCGTGCGGCGGCTTGGTCCAGGGCGCTGTGCCGGATGGGCTGACTGGCCGAATCCGGCCCGAGGCCGGGGCCGCCACGCGCACGGCACTCGCCTCGCGACTGGTCCGGTTTCGCGCGTCGTTCCCCTACCCCAGGCGCTTCTCGCGGACCTCCTCGGCCAGGCGCCCTGCCAACTCGGCCCAGGGCAGGACCTCCTGCGGCTCGTCCTTGCCGGCTCCACGCCTGCGGACGGCGGCGGAACGGGCCTCAACCTCGCGATCGCCGAGGATGAGCATGTACGGGACCTTCTGGCCCTGCGCCAGGCGGATCTTGTTCTGCATCCGGTTGTCGGAACCGTCCACCTCGACGAAGCGGAGGCCCGCAGCCTTCAGCTCGGCGGCCAATTCGCGCGCCGCCGGCACGTGGCGGTCGGCGATCGGGATCACCACCGCCTGCACTGGCGCCAGCCAGAGCGGGAACGCGCCGCCGAAGTGCTCCACCAGGATCCCGATGAACCGCTCCAGCGAGCCGTAGATGGCGCGGTGGATCGCCATCGGCCGGACGGCCTGACCGTTCTCGTCGATGTAGGTGAGGTCGAACCGCTCAGGCAGCATCGTGAGGTCCACCTGGATCGTCGCCGTCTGCCAGCTGCGCCCGAGCGCGTCCTCGATGTGGATGTCGATCTTGGGCGCGTAGAACGCGCCGTCCTTGGGCTTGAGCGTCCATGGCAGACCCGCCCGGTCGAGGGCCTCGCGGATGAGTTCCTCGGCCTTGTCCCACAGGGCGGGGTCACCCAGCGCCTTGTCCGGCTTGGTGCCGAACTTGAGCTCGGGCTGGAGGCCGAACCAGCCGTAGATCTCGTCCACCTCGCCCAGCAGCGCGGCGATCTCGTCGGCCAGCTGGTCCGGGCGCACGTAGATGTGCCCGTCGTCCTGGATGAACTGGCGGACGCGCGTGAGGCCGGACAGCGTGCCCGAGCGCTCGTTGCGATGCAGCCTGCCGAACTCGGAGAGGCGCAGCGGCAGGTCGCGGTACGAGCGCAGGTGGCTCTTGTAGATGACCGTGGACTCGGGGCAGTTCATCGGCTTGAGCGAGAACGTCTGCCCCTCGCTCTCGATCAGGAACATGTTCTCCTTGTACAGCGCCCAGTGGCCGGACTCCTCCCAGAGTCGCTGGGAGACGACCATGGGCGTGGACACCTCGTCATACCCGCGGCGGTCCTGGACCTCCCGGACGGCCGTCTCGAGCGTGCGCCACAAGCGCTGGCCCTTGGGGTGCCAGAAGGCCGAGCCCGGGCTGACGTCGTGGAAGCTGAACAGGTCGAGCTCGCGGCCCAGCTTGCGGTGGTCGCGCTTCTTCGCCTCCTCGCGGCGCCACAGGTACTGGTCGAGCTGCTCCTGGGTCTCCCAGACCGTGCCGTAGATGCGCTGGAGCATCGGGCGCTTCTCGTCGCCGCGCCAATACGCGCCGGCCACGGACAGCAGCTTGAACGGGCCGATGTGACTGGTCGACTCCACGTGCGGGCCCTTGCACAGGTCGCGGAACGGGCCGTGCTCGTAGAACGTCACCGGGGGCATGGGCTCGCCGGTGTCCGCAGCCTTGCGCGCCAGGTCGTCGAGGATCTCCACCTTGAACGCCTGGCCGTCCCCGTCCTCGATCTCGCGGCCGGCGTCGAAGCCCACGTCCCTGCGGACGAACGGGTGGTCCGCCTTGATGCTCTCGGCCATGCGCGCCTCGATCGCGGCCAAGTCGTCAGGCGTGAGCGGGCGAGGCAGGTCGAAGTCGTAGTAGAAGCCGTTCTCCACGGCCGGGCCGATCCCCAGGCGGGCGTCCGGGAAGAGGGCCAGGACGGCCTCTGCCATGACGTGCGCGGCGCTGTGGCGCATCGCGTCGATGGGCGCGTGGGCACCCGCGTCGAGCAGTTCGTCCGCGGAGCCCCGAACCGGGGCCTCGAACAGCTCCTGGTCGTCATCGGCCGGCTGCCCCGGCTGCTTCCCGTCGTCCGCCATGTTCGCCTCCCGGAGAATCACAAAGCCCCTCGTCCGACAGGACGAGAGGCTCAACCTCCCGCGGTTCCACCCGCCTTCGCGCCGGCCGCGAGGATCGCTGCCGCCGCGCTCTCGTGCCGCGCTAACGGGCGGATCCCGGACCGGTTCACCGGCCGCTCGCGGGTGGTGCCGTCACCGGTGGGGTCCGCGGGGGCTTTCAGCCTGTGGCCCCTGCTCTCTGGCGACGTCCCGGTGGGGTGCGTCCCGCTCGACGCGTTCGCCCTCAGGTCCCGAAGGAGCCGAGGTGGTGGGCGATACTGGACTCGAACCAGTGACCTCATGCATGTCAAGCATGCGCTCTAACCAACTGAGCTAATCGCCCTTCGGCGGCGGAGGATAGCACGAACGAGGGCGCGGGCCGCCGCGCGTCGATACTCCAGGCGTCGCTCTGCTACGGTCCTCTGCATGCCCGCCCGCGCGCCCGTCCGCAGTGCCTGGCTCGCCCTCGCCGCCTTCGCGGGCGTCGCGTTCCTCACCCTGGCGTTGGTGGTGGCTGAGCGGGGTTCCGTCGGCTTCGACGAGCCGGTCGGCGCGCTCGTGAAGGGCCTCCCGATCCCAGAGGCCCTCTGGCTGGCCCTCACCTGGCTGGGCGGCGCGCTGCTGGTGGTGATCGGGATCGGGCTTGTCCTGGCGGTGCTGGCGGGACACCGCATTCGCGACGCTGCGATCTTCGGGGTCGCGCTTGTCGGCGCCTCTGTCTGGACCACCGTTGTAAAGGTGACGGTCGCCCGCGCCCGGCCACCGGACGCGCTCATCGCGGCGGCGGGGTTCAGCTTCCCGTCCGGGCACACCCTCAACAGCACCGTCACGTACGGCCTGGCCGCCATGCTGGTCTGGCGGAGCGGCCTGACCCGACCACTCCGCGTGGCTGTCACGATCGCGCTCGGCGTCCTGGTGGTCGGCATTGGCGTGTCGCGGATCGCCCTGGGCGTCCACTACCCGAGCGATGTGGCGGGCGGCTGGCTGGCCGGGCTCGCGATCGTCGCCGCCGTTGCCGGGGCCACTGGCGCGCCCTCCGAGGGCACCTGACACTGGAGAAGTCGCGCTCCCCGCGCCGACGTCCCATGCGACCATGTCGCCATGCCCGACCTTGAGCTCCTTGACTGCGGCGACGGCCGGCGCCTCGAGCGATTCGGCGCGGTGGCGGTGGACCGTCCCGCGCCCGGCGCGACCATGCCGCGCCGCCTGCCGGAGGCCGACTGGGCGAAGCCGCCGCTCCGCTGGGCCAAGAGCGCATGGGTCCGTGGCGCGGCAGTCGACCCTTGGCCCGTGCGCGTGGGCGACCTGACCCTCGAGTGCCGACCGGCCGCCGGCGGCCAGATTGGCCTCTTCCCGGAGCACGCCGCGACATGGGGCTGGCTCGACGCTGCCGTGCGGACGGCGGCGACAGCGCTCGAGCGCCCGCCCGAGGTCCTCTCGCTGTTCGGGTACACGGGGGGCGCAACCCTCGCCTGCGCACAGGCTGGGGCGCGCGTCGCGCACGTGGACGCCTCCCGCCCGGCCGTGGCCTGGGCCCGCCACAATGCCGCGCTGACCGGGCTGCAGGACGCGCCCGTCCGCTGGCTCATCGAAGATGCACGAGCCTTCGTCCGACGGGAGCGCCGGCGCGGGCACCGGTACGACGGCGTGGTGCTCGATCCGCCCACCTACGGGCACGGCAACGGCGCCTGGCAGATCGACGAGGACCTTCCGGCTCTGCTGGAGGACCTGGCTGCGCTGTGCGGTCCCCGGCCCTCGTTCGTCGTGCTGTCCGCACACACCCCGGGCTACGACGGCGAGCGGCTGGCGGGCATGCTGCGCGAGTACCTCGGCGTTGGCGCCGACGGCGCGCCGCTGGCGCTCGACGCCAGGTCCGGCAATCGCCTTGAGCTCGGGGCCTGGGGTCGAGGAGGCGTGCATGCGCCGTGGTCCGGCTCGGGGAAGGCACCCGTGCGCCGGCCCCGCCGCTGATCCGCTGTCGGGAGGCAGGAGAGGTGACGCCGCACGAGCCCGAGATCGCCAGCCCGAAGAACGCGCGCGTGCGGGATGCCGCGGCCCTGCGCGACCGGCGCGCTCGCGATGAGACCGGCCTGACGCTCGTCGACGGCTGGCGCGAGCTGGAGCGGGCGCTCGCCGGAGGGGCCAAGCCGGTCCAGGTGTTCGTGGACCTGTCGCGGCTGGACGAGACGGGCCGTGAGGTCCTCGCCGAGGCGCGCGATGCGGGAGCGCTGATCCTGCCCACCGCCAGCGTGGCGCTCGACCGCCTGGCGTACGGCGACCGCTCGGAGGGCGTCGTGGCCACGATCCGGATCCCGGCGCTCGACCTCGCCTCGCTGCGGCTCCCCGACGGTCCCCTCGTCGTGGTGCTCGAGGGCGTGGAGAAGCCCGGCAACCTGGGCGCGGTGATGCGCTCTGCCGACGGGGCCGGCGCCGACGCGATGATCCTCGCCGACCCGCGGACGGACCTGTTCAACCCCAACGCCATGCGAGCGTCGCTGGGCGCCATCTTCGCGATGCCGCTCGCCGTAGGCGCCAGCGTGGACGTTCAGGCAGACCTGGCGCGCCGGGGGATCAGCGTCGTCACCGCCCGCGTGGACGCGTCCGACCTGTACACCGACGTGGACCTGACTGGCCCGCTCGCCATCGTCCTGGGCAGCGAGGCCGACGGGCTCACGGACCGGTGGCCAGCCCCGCCGGCTCGCCCCGTCCGCCTGCCGATGCTGGGCGTGGGCGACTCGCTCAACGTGTCGGTCGCGGCGGCGGTCCTGCTCTACGAGGCGCGACGCCAGCGCGGCCAGGCGTAGGGCCGGCTACCGCTCGGCGCTACCGCTCGGCGACGACCTCGCCGTCGACCAGCACAAGGCGCGGCCGCGCGTTCCAGAGCGCGCCGCCCACGGCCACCGGCTCGTCCAGCGCTGACGCTGACAGGACCACGAGATCCGCCCGCTGGCCGGGCACCAGCCGACCCCGATCTCGCTCCCCAGCCGAGACGGCCGGCCCGATGCACCACGAGCGAAGCGATCCCCAGAGGTCCAGGGCGTTCTGCGGGCCGAAGGGCGCGGTGCCAGGCTCCCAGTCCGGGGCCGCGCGCGTCACGGCACAGGCCACGCCCGGCCACGGGTCCGCGGGCTCGACCGGCGCGTCCGTGCCCGCGGCGAGCACCGCGCCGGTACGCCTGACGGCGTCGAGCGCGTAGGCGCGGGCCTCCGCGCGCGTGCCCCAGAGGCGCCGCGCCTTGGCAGTGTCCGAGCGCACGTGGACGGGCTGCATGGACGCGGCGATCCCCAGCGCGGCGAAGCGCGGGACATCGGCATCGGCAACCAGCTGCACGTGCTCGACGCGGGGCATGAGCGGCGTGGCGCCCACCGTGGGTGCCAGGGCATCGAGGGCCGCACGCACGGCTGCGTCGCCGATCGCGTGGATTTGGGTGGCGATCCCCGCGCCTGCCGCCCTCTTCGCCAGCTCGCGCAGCTCGGACGGCGGGGTCAGCCAGACGCCGAACCCGTCGTTGGGGGGCGTGGACTCGCCGGGCAGTGCGTCGAGAGGATCCAGCAGGGCCGCCGTCCGCGAACCCAGCGTCCCGTCTGCGAACAGCTTCAGCCAGCCGAGCCGAAGCCGATCCATCGGGTCAGGGCCCAGTGGCGCGCCGGAGCGCAGCCCCGCTTCCTCCGCGGCGTCGAGCTGCTCCGCCCGGATGCAGGCGTGGACCCGCAGGCGGAGCCTTCCCCGGCCGGCCAGGGAGCGGTACGCGGCCATCGCTGGCCCGAGCCCGCGGACCGGCGAGAGGCCGCCCGGGTCGTGCGCCGCCACCACCCCCAGGCCCAGGAGTTCGTCGCCCAACGCTTCGATGGCCTGCGCCACCGCTCCCTCGAGGGGCTGCGGGACGCGCGTCGCGACGATCGTCGCAGCCGTCTCGTGGAGGACGCCCGTCGCCTGGCCGGAGGCGTCGCGCCGGATCACGCCGCCGTCGGGGTCGTCACGGCGGTCATCCGCGCCGGCTTCCGTGAGCGCCCGTTGACTGGCCAGGAGCGCGTGGTGGTCGTGCGCCCACAGGGCGATGCGACGGCCCGGGGCGGCCCGCTCGAGGTCGGTGGACGTCGGCCAGCAGCCGAGGAGGTCCGCGTCCCAGCCGCCGCCCTCGATCCACTGCCCGGGATCGGGGTGCGCCGCGGCGTACGCTCGGACACGCTGGGCCAACTCGTCGATCCCAGTCGATCCGGACAGGTCCACCGTAAGCCGGGCGAGCCCTGCCGAGACGAGGTGCAGGTGCGCGTCCGTCAGTCCCGGGACGGCGGCCTCGTCCGGCGCGAGGGCAATCCGCCGGGTACGCGGACCCGCGAGGGCGTCAACGTCCGCGACCGACCCCGCCGCCACGATCCGTCCAGCGCGAACGGCGATCGCCTCGACCCAGCCCGGGCCGGAGGCGCCTGCAAGGGTGGCGATGCGCCCGACGACGATCAGCTCGGGCGCGGTGGTCATGTCCCGGCAGGATCGTCCGGTGCGGTCTCATCCCCGACGGTCCCGGACCCGCCGCCGGACTGCGCCGCCGCCGGCGCCTCGGCCGCAGCCGGGCCCACGACCGGCGCCACGCTCTCGCCACGGCGATGGCCAACCCGCCGCCCGCTGGTGTTCAGCTCGGTCGCCACCGCCACGGCCACGGGGTCGAGGCCGGCGGGCTGTGCGGGACCCGTCGCCGTGGCCCTTGCCTCGGCGGGCTTGAGCGGCCCCCGCCGGACGATCGAGACGATGCCCGAGACCGTGATGCCGATCGCCACGAGGTAGAGCACGTTCGTGGTGCTGATGAAGTCCGACAGCGGCCCCACGATGATGATCGGCAGGAAGCTCGCCGTGGAGACCAGCATGTTCAGGACGCCGAACACGCGGCCCCGCACGTCCTCCGGGATCTCTTCCTGGAGCTGGGTCTGGGCGGGAATCGCGACGAACGCGTAGGCGACGCCGGCGAGGAGCGCCATCAGGACCACGATCGAGAGCAGGCTCGTGAAGTCGGCGAGCGACACCAGCCCCGTGTTCTGCTCCACCCTGAGCAGGAACCGGGAGACTGGGCCGACGCTCACGATGGCGATCACGAAGATGCCCAGGGCCACGAGGCCGCCCTCGATCAGCCGCCGGCGGGGGACGAGGTGGCCCCACGAGTTCAGGACGAGGATGCCGGTGACGATGCCGAAACCGAGCGGCAATACGACGACCGCGAAGTCCTTGGGCTCGAGGCCGAGCGCCGACTTGGCGAAGTCCGGCCCGAGCACCCCCAGGACGCCCACCAGGGATGCCGCGATGCCGAGGTAGACGAGCGACCACGTGATGGCTCGGTTCTCGCGGATGTAGGCGATGCCCTCGCGAAGCTGCCCAAAGGTGGAGTCCATCGCGGCCGCGGCCGCGGCATCGGCGGCCCGGCCCTCGGCGGCGTTCTCGGCCCTGTCGGCGCTCGACGGGGGCGAGGGCGGCAGCCACCAGCAGAACAGCGCGGCGACCAGGTAGAAGACCGCGACCACGATGATCAGCCCGGGTGCCCCGGCGAGCGTGACCACGATGCCGCCGAGCAGCGCGTAGCCGACCGCGAACGCCGCGTTGAGGGTGAGCGTGAAGACGCCGTTCGCTGCCACGAGCTGCTTGCGCGGCACGAGCTGCGGGATCATCGACGCCTCGGCCGGGGCGAAGAACACCGTGATGGTGGACACGATCGCATTGAACAGCAGGACGAGCGGCAGGATGTCGCGCAGCGCCCACAGGAGCACGAACATCCCGGCGCGCAGCAGGTTGGTCGCCACCAGGACCAGCCGCTTGTCGAGGCGGTCCACGTAGACGCCCGCCACCGCCGAGAGCAGCACCGCAGGGCCGAGGAACGAGAGGATCAGCACGCTGACGGCGGTGTTCGACCTGGTGGTCTCGAGCACGATCACGGTCAGGCCGAACAGCACCATGTTGCCGCCGATCTGCGTGAACACCTGGCTGAGCCAGAGCAGCAGGAACGGGCGGTTGCGGAAGACGTCGAGCGCCCCGGGCTCCACGCCGTTGCCGTCCCCGTTCGTGGGCGGTGCGTCCGCCGCGGGGTTGACCGCCGTCACGGCCGCTTCGGCGCCACGGCGGCGCTCATGGCGGGGTCGCCGCGGCTGACGAATTCGTCAAGGCGTCGCTCGAGGACGGCGCGTTCGAGCAGGACGTGCCGGCCGCAGCCCTGGCACCTGAGCCCGATGTCGGCCCCGAGGCGATCGATCCGCCACGTGTCGCCGCCGCACGGGTGCGGCCGGCGGAGGCGCACGACGTCGCCCAGGTAGAGCGCCAACGGGTGAGTGCCTGCCATCGCGCCGGAGGGTAGCAGAGGGCGGCCGTCGAGGCGGGGCGCCCTCCGAGGTCAGAGCCGGGGCCGCCCGAGCGCCGGCGTCAGGCTGCGGCTGCTGGGCGGCACGACGACCAGGCCCTGCGGGTCCACGCGCACGCTGACCCCGACATATTGCGAGGTGAGCTGGGCGACGAGACCTCCCGCGCGGGTCAGCGAGCCGGCGAGCGTCTCCGGCTGGCCCACCGCGAGCAGGATCAGCGGACTCACGAGCGGCTGCCCGCCGATCGTGAGGTGGTCCGGGTCGCCCGCGGCGGTCACGCCGGGCACGATGCGCACGCCGTTGAGCGCGATCGCCTCGGCGCCGGCGTTACGAAGCTCGTTGACGAGCTCGCCCACCGCGAAGGCGGGCAGCGAGCCGCTGACGGTGACCTGCACGCCCTGGCCGGTGACGCCCAGCGCGCCCGACCAGGCGAGGATGTGGGAGAGGTCGGATCGCATCTGGCTCGTGGACGTGTCGCCATGCTGGACCGCGCTCGCCACCTGCTGCTGCTGCTGCTGGAGCGTCGCCACCTCCTCGCGAAGCTGGGTGTTGCGGGTGGTGACGTTGGCGACGAGCTCGGTGAGATCCTGCACGGACAGCTGCGCGAGGCCCTGCTCCTGCCCCTGGGAGCGGGCCTGCACCACGACGAGGAAGCCCAGGAGCGCCAGGACCAGCGCCAGTGCCAGCGGCCCCCTCCCCCGCCCCATCAGGGCCCCGTCGAGGGCAGCGGCGTCGACGTCGCGCGCCCGTACCGCAGGTTCACCGAGCCCGCGTACGCCGGCAGGTCCACGCTGTCCGGGGTGGCGTACGCGACGCCGATCCCGAACGCCTCCCCGCGGGAGCGGATGAAGTCCGCGAAACCCTGCTGGCGTGTGAGGGTGTCGAACATGGTCTTGGGGCCGATTGCCGTGACCTGGTAGGGCGGCGCGACATAGGCGCCGTTGACGACCACCGAGCCGCCGATGTCCACGACCGCGGTGGAGACCACGACGCGCTCGCCGTTGATCGCGATCCCCTCCGCGCCCGCCGCCCACAGCTGGTCCACGACGGTCAGGACGTCCCGGCCGGACACGAGGTAGTCCTGCGTGTTGCCGTCGGAGGGTGCTGGCAGTGCGGAATCGGACAGCTGGATGACGAGCCCGGGGCCGGTCATGGCCACCAGCCCCGCATTGATCTGCGCCTGCTGCAGCTGGTCGTTGAGCTGCTTGGTGACGGCGGCGCCGCCCTCGCCCACCGACTCGAGCTGCGCGATCGCGGCGCGAGCATCGAGGACCTGCTGCTTGAGCCCGTCCTGTTGCTTCTGGAGGTCCAGGACCGTGGCCACGAGCGGTGTCCGCTCCTGGCTGGTGTACTGGACGCGCGGGCCTTCTGCCGCCATCTGGGCCGCGATGAGGAAGCCCAGGGCCAGGAGCGCCAGGCCCAGGGTGACCTGCCAGGTGGGCACCGAGCGGATCCGCCCGGCGAGCCAGGTCATGGCGAGCTCCGGCGACCGGCGAGGACGATCCCGGCGAGCACCGCCCCGGCCACGACGACGACGCCGATCAGCACCAGCGTGAGGTCGCCTCCCGACGAGCCGCCGCCTGGCGCGGGCGAGGCCGTGGGGGCTGCGGTGGCCGGCAGGGACGACGCCGGCGTCCCGGAGCCCGACGCCGGTGCCGAGCCCGAGGCGGCAGGTGCCTGCGAGGCCGCCGTCCCCGTCCAATCCGACGGCAGCGGGCCGGCCGGCGCCGGCTGGGGCCCGAACGGGGAGGGCGCGGATGCGCCGATGGCACCGAACCACTCGGCCTGGAACGCCGCCAGGTTCTTGCCCACCGCCGCCTGGAGCGCCGCGTCGTCGGTGGGGCCGTCCTTGTAGGCGAGGATCAGCCTGGTGAGCGCGCCCTTGCCGTACTGGCGGACGATGTAGTCCACCGCGGACACCGACTCGGCGTACGCAAGGACGGTCTTCGCGGGATCGGTGGGGAACTGCCAGCCCAGCGCGGTGAGCGGCAGGAGGTCGCCCGAGGAGACGGCTGCACTCACCATCGCGCGGTACTTGGACGCGTTGCCCTCCGACTGGTAGACGGCGAACCCCTCGTTGAGCCAGCGCGGCAGCGAGCGGTACGGGTTGTTCGTTGCGTCGTCGACCACCTGGTGTGTGAGCTCGTGGGTGATCGTGATCCCCACCCACGGGTCGTTGAGGATGTCCGGGGTGAACTCGGCGAACAGGGTCCGGATCTCGGGGATCGCCTCGCCGCCCACGTTTTCGCGCGTACCGGGACCCAGCGCGGCTCGGAACGAGGCGTCGTCCGCGTAGATGAAGAAGTCCACGGGCTTGGTCTCGGTGATCCCCAGCACGTCGGCACCGGCCTGGATGGCCGTCACCGCCACGCTCGCCGCGTGCTGCGCGAACGCCTGCGACCCCGACGTCCAGTGCACCGTCACGATGCCGTCGCGCAGCGTCTGCCAGGCCTGCGTCTCGTCCGTGTACCGGTAGGTGGACGGGCTGCTGCTCACCGGCGCCCCACCCCCCGCCGGGTAGGCGACCCACGTGGCGGTGATCGGGGTGTTCGGCATCAGGTGTCCGTCCGCGGAGGTGTCGAGCGTGTAGCGCAGCGTCGACGTGCCGGCACTCGGCTGATTGGGCAGGGCGACGACGAACGGCCCGGTGGAACCGGGGAACAGGATCTGGACCTCCACCCGCGACGGCGCCTCGCTGGCGCTCATCTGGATCGAGAGGTCGATCCCCTGGTTGAACTTGGAGCTGGCCTGCGCGCTGCTGAAGGCGAACGTGGCCGCTTCAACCGGGGCCGCCGGGAGCAGCAGCGCCACTGCCGCGACGATTGCGAACAGGGTTCGGGTCGCCCTCCCCCTGCCCTGCGCGCTCACTGGCCGGTCCACTGCAGACCGGCCAGGCGGAGGATGCCGGTGCCGTTCTGCGCGGCCCCCAGCAGCCCGTCTCGCACCAGCGACCACGACCGCCCGTACGAGACCGGCACCACCGGGACCTGGTCGGCGACGATCTGCTCGGCTCGGGTGTAGGCCGCAAGCGCCGTCGCCGGGTCACTGGCCGAGGTTCCCTGCGCCACGGCGGCGTCGAAGCCGGCGTTGGACCAGCCGCCCTGGTTGGCCGTGGAGCCGGTCCCCAGGAGCACGCCCAGGAAGTCGTTGGGGCCGGGGTAGTCCGCCACCCACGAGAGGCTCCAGATGTCGGGCGGGTCGGTGGCGAGGCGCTGCTGGTACGCGCCGAAGTCCATGGTCTGGTACTGCACCGTCACGCCCAGGTTCGCCTGGAGCATCGCGACGATCTGGGAATCGCTCCCGCCACCCCCGCCGCCGATGAACGTGATCGTCGGCAGGCCCTGCCCGTTGGGGTAGCCAGCGGCCGAGAGCAGCTGCCTGGCCTTCGCGACGTTGAACGCGGGCACGAAGTCGCCCGAGGGCTGGCCGGGCATGCCGACGGGCACCATCCCGGTGGCGGCGACGCTGTTGAGCGGGTCCTCGAGCTGCGCCAGCCGCCGCCAGTCGATCGCCATCGCGAACGCCTGGCGGAGCCGAACATCGGCGAACGGGCCCTTTCGGGTCTCGAAGCCGTAATAAGTGACCGAGAGGTTGGGGTCCTCGCGCAGCGAGGGTCCCAACTGGCGGTCGTAGGCGAGCCAGCCGGCGTCGGTGAACGAGATCGGCGCGATGTCCATCGTGCCGGCCGAGAACTGGTCCACCGGCGACTGCCCGTTGAGGGTGAGCAGCATCTTGACGGTGCCCACGGCCGGCTTGCCCGCCCAGTAGTGGGGGTTGGCCTTGAGCGTCCACGTGTCGGCCGAGACGGCGTCGAGCGTGTAGCTGCCGCTGCCGACCATCGCGCCCGGCGCGGGCATGAGCTCCCCGTCGCCCACCGAGGACGGGACGACCGAGAACGGCGCGCTGGACACGATCGCGGGCAGGTTGCCGCCGCCCTGGACCATGTCCACGACGACCGTCTTGGTGTCGGGCGCGCTGACCCCCAGCGTGCTCGTGTCGGTAGACGTGCCGGCGAGGAGTTGTTTGGCGCCCTTCACGTCCCCGATGAGCGATGCCAACGGCGACGGGTTGCCGGGGGTGAACAGGCGGCGCCAGCTGTGGACCACGTCGCTCGCGGTCAGCGGCGAGCCGTCGCTGAACTCCAGGTTGTCCCGCAGCGTGAACGTCACCCTGGTGCCGTTGTCGCTCACCTGCCACGAGGCGGCGAGTGCGGGCCGAATGTTGAGCTTCGGGTCCACCGCGGTCAGCGTCTCGAACAGCTGGCTGACGTACTGCGCGCTGCCGAGGTCGCCGTGGTGGGCGGGGTCGATCGAGGCAGGCGCCCCGGCGAGCACCGTCACGGTGTCGGTCGATACGACGTCCGTGCGGTCCGGGCCGGTGCTCAGCGGCGCCGGCAGGAGGTGTACGACGAGGGCCGCGGCGGCCACGATGGCGACGAGCGCGACGAGGACCCGCCGCCAACGGGAGCCTGGCGACGTGGGGCCGCCGTCGGGCGGCGCGGACCAGGCCCACTCCGCCGGCGCCTCCTGGGCGTCAGCGGGCGGGCGGTCGCCTGGAAGGCCCGGTCCGGTCAGCTCAGGTCCCACCACGCCACCTCCGGCAGTCCCGGCTCAGGCCGGCGAGGGTCGAGCACGCGGACCATCGGAACGGCGATGCGGGGGCGCGCTGTCCATGCGTAGCCACTGCCGGAGAAGCCGGCGAGCATGGCCACGATGCAGACCCAACGACGCACCGCTGGAGTATAGGGCGGGACTCCGGTTCGCCCCGGCGAGCACGTGGCAAGCGAGCGCGGCGCGAGACCGCGATGGCCTGTCGCCTACTCCTCGTGTGCGGGGAGCAGGTCGCGCCGCGTCGCGAAGGACTTGAGGAACCGGTACCGCTGCTTCCTGGCGAGACGCTCGTCCGGGGCAGCCGGCGCCTCCCCGTGGAGCACATGGGGCACATCCACCAGCACCGCACGACCCGGCGCCGACACGCCGAGCACCGCGTCCTCGGGAACGTCGCGCAACACCAGGCTCCACCATGCGTCGAGGTAGGCGTCGAGCGTGAAGTGCTCGTCGAGCGGGCCGCGGGCGGCGTAGTCGGCACGCCAAAATGCCATCGCCAGGCCGTCCACCGCAACCACGTCGGCCGGACCGTCCGGCGCGGGCCTGAAGTGGACAAGGTCGTCGGTGGCAAGCCCTCGCAGCCCCGCCACGCCGACCGTCCGGTCGGCCAGGGCCGCAGCCAGGGATCCGGCGAGATCGCCCTGTGCCTCGACGCGCGGGTCCAGCAGGACGACGACGCGGCCGATCGCGCGTCGGACTCCGGCGTTGCGTGCGGCCGCCGCGCCGAGACGCCGCGCCATCCGCACGACCTCGATGCCCCGCAGCGCCGTCACCTCGGCCGCCACGTCATCCGCTGGGCCGTTCGCGACCACGACCACCTGCGCCCCGGGCGAGCCAGACAGGAGCGCACCGACCGCAACCGGCAGCAGACCGGGCCGGTCCTCCGCCACCAGCACGACCGTCGCGGCCGCCGAGGCCGGCTCGTCGAGGCGCGATGGCACAGCCTCGCTGCTGCCGTACGCGACGTCGCCGTCCACCTCGACCACGGGCGGCGGCAGCCGCTCGAGCGAGTACATCGTGCCGGCGTCGATCACGCGCCAGCCGGCCGCCTCGAGCTCGGCCTTGAGGCGGTCGGCGGCCGCCCAGTCACGGGTGCGGCGGGCTCGGGCCCGCTCGTCGGCGAGCTGTCGCATGGGGTGCGGGACCGGGTCGGGCATCGGCCGAGGATACCGTCGGTGAGGCTACGAGGCGGGCGCCCCGACGGCGCCCGCGGATACGCGGGGCGTGGGTCGTAGTCGCACCTCGACTCGCGCGGCAGCCGGTTGGGGCAAGATGTGGTCAGCGTCGCCCGCAAGGCATGCGGCGACGGGCTGGAGGGCGCCGACGAATGGTCGCGCGGGTGCTGGTGGCCTATGCCAGCAAGATGGGCTCGAACGCCGAGATCGCCGAGGCCATCGCTGGCGTGCTACGGGAGGCAGGGCTCGAGGCCGACGCCGTCCCGGCACGGGAGGTCAAGGACCTCACGGGGTACGACGCCGTCGTCCTCGGCAGCGCCCTCTACGCCGCTCACTGGCGGCGTGACGCCCATCGCCTCATCGCCCGCCGCGGCGACGCCCTCCGCGAGAAGCCGCTCTGGCTCTGGAGCAGCGGCCCGCTGGACCGGGTGCTGGCCGCGCGGGACCTGCCGCCTGCGGCCAATGTGATCGAGATCGTGGGCGACCTCCCGTTCCGCGGCCACCGGACATTCGGCGGCAAGCTGGACCCGAGCGCCCCCGATGTGGACGAGCAGATCCTGCGCACGCACCCAGTGGGCGACTTCCGCGATTGGGTGCGCATCCGCGCCTACGCCGCCGAGATCGCCAAGTCGCTGCTGGACGCCCAGTCCTAGGACCCAGGGTGCGGCGGCCTCAGCGCGGCAGCGCCGACGTCGGCCAGCCCTGGCTTGGATCCGCGGCCGCGCACCATGTGAAGCGATCACCGCGGGCCCAGTCGCGCTCGTCGGCGCCGGTGATGACCGGCACCGGCCCTCCCGCCGCCGGCGACCCGAAGGCGCCTTGGAATGCCGTCTGGCACGCGGGCTGCGCCTGCCTCGCCACGACCGGGTACGGGGGCACCGTCGCGGTGGGCCCGAACCCGTCGAGCGGAATCCTGGCGACCGGCTCGAAGTTGTGCGGCAGGAGGCACAGCGTCTCGCTGACGTTCACGGGCGGCGTGGGCACGGGGTCCCCATGCGCCAGGCCTACCACCACGAGGCACGTCGGGGTCGGCTTGCTCTCCCCCTCGATGCCCGTTGGCTGGACGGCCAGGCCCACGAGGATCGCGATGGCCACCGCCCAGACAGCCAGGTACACCGTGCCGCCGTCGAGGCTCCTGCTGGGCTGCACGCGGTCGAAGTCGGGAGCCTTCGCCCCGGCGTCGACGGCAGCGGTCGCAACCGGGCGCTTCCGGTCAGGCAGCGGCAGCGACCCGGTCCTGACGCCCCGACGGACCAGACGCCAGGACAGGGGGCTCCACGCCCAGCACGTCGCGCACTCGAGACCGTGCCGCAGCCAGAGCGGGATGATCCCGATCGGCCCGAGCTCCAGCCAGCGGTACTGGCGCTCCAGGCGGTGCCCGCCGACGTGGCCGCACTCGGGACACTCGTCCAACTTGACGCCCAGCGTGCCCGACCGCCAGGCAACCCGGACCGGGCTCCTCATGGACGATCCCCTGCCCCGCGAACCGCCTCGCTTCCGTTACGACCCATCGTCAGCCGATGGTACCCGCGTTGGCGGAGGCGCCTCTCGCGTGCGCCTCGGCGGCACGCCGCTCGCGGGGCGCCTTCCGCGTCACCGGGCCGGAGCAGCAGCCCCGGCGTGGACCATGTCTCGACGGGCGGGCTCCCTGGGGCCCGGCACGGCGTCAGCCGGCCAGGCGCTTGTAGCGGATGCGGTGCGGCTGATCGGCCGCGGCGCCCAGCTCCCGGTGCCGGAACGCCTCATAGTCACTGAGGTTGCCCTCGAAGAACCGGACCTGGCTGTCGCCCTCGAACGCGAGGATGTGGGTGGCGATGCGGTCCAGGAACCACCGGTCGTGGCTGATCACCACGACGCAGCCCGGGAAGGATTCGAGACCGGACTCGAGTGCGCGCAGGGTGTCCACGTCGAGGTCGTTCGTGGGCTCGTCGAGGAGCAGCACGTTGCCGCTCGTCTGGAGCAGCTTCGCGAGGTGGACGCGATTGCGCTCGCCGCCCGAGAGGGAGCCCACCAGCTTCTGCTGGTCCGTGCCCCGGAAGTTGAACGACGACACGTAGGCGCGGGCCGGGACCTCGCGGTTGCCGGCGCGGACCACCTCCACCCCGTGCGTGATTTCCTGGAACACGGTCTTGTCCGGGTCCAGCTCGTCGCGGCCCTGGTCCACGTACGAGAGGCGGACCGTCTCGCCCACGGTGACCGACCCCGCGTCGGCCCGCTCCTCGCCCACCAGCACCCGGAACAGCGTCGTCTTGCCGGCGCCGTTGGGCCCGATGATCCCCACGATGCCCGACCTCGGCAGCGAGAACGTCAGGCCCTCGATCAGCAGCCGGTCGCCATAGCCCTTGCGGAGGCCCTCGACCTCGATCACCTGGTCGCCGAGGCGCGGCCCCGGCGGGATCGCGATCTCGAGCTCGCGGCTCACGAGCTTCTCGTCGTTCGCGTCCGCCAGCAGCTGCTCGTAGGCCGACAGGCGCGCCTTGCCCTTCGACTGGCGGGCCCGGGGCGACATCCGCACCCACTCGAGCTCGCGGGCGAGGGTCCGCTGCTTCGCGTCGGCCTGCTTCTGCTCGCTGGCCATCCGGGCGAGCTTCTGCTCGAGCCAGCCGGAGTAGTTGCCGCTGAACGGGATGCCGCGGCCTCGGTCGAGCTCGAGGATCCACTTGGCGACATTGTCGAGGAAGTAGCGGTCGTGGGTGATGGCCACCACGGTCCCGCTGTACTCCTGGAGGAACCGCTCCAGCCAGTCCACCGACTCGGCGTCGAGGTGGTTCGTGGGCTCGTCGAGGAGCAGCAGGTCCGGGTGGCGCAGCAGCAGCCGGGCCAGGGCCACGCGGCGCTTCTCGCCACCGGAGAGCCTCGACACGTCGGCGTCGTCCGGCGGGCAGCGCAGCGCGTCCATCGCGATGTCCACGTTGCGCTCGAGGTTCCACGCGTCGGCAGCGGCGATCCGGTCCTCGAGCGCGGCCTGCTCGGCGCCGATCGTGTCGTAGTCAGCGTCCGCATCGGCCCACTTGGCCATCACGGCGTTGTACTGCTCGATCAGGCCCTGGACCTCGCCCACGCCGTCGAGCACGTTGCCTTTCACGTCCTTCGCGGGGTCCAGCTGCGGCTCCTGGGCGAGATAGCCCACCGTGAAGCCGCTCGTCAGCCGCGCGTCGCCCACGAAGCCGTCATCGAGACCGGCCATGATCCTGAGAAGGCTCGACTTCCCCGCTCCGTTCGGCCCGATGACGCCGATCTTGGCGCCGGGGTAGAACGAGATCGAGATGTCCTCGAGGACCGTCTTGTCCGGCGGGTAGTGTCGGCCGAGGCGGTAGGTGGTGTAGATGAACTCAGCGGGCATGGAGGCAAGGGTACCGGGGGCGCGCGACGCCGTCCCCGGGATCGATGGTCCAGCGGGTCGGAGGCCGCCTCAGGTGGGACCGGGATCCTCGCGCAGGGGGGTGACCCCGAGCAGCTCGACCAGCACGGAGCGCCCGTTGCGCGGCCCGGCCCGGACCTCTGCAACCTGGACGAGCCCGCGCACCCGCTGACCGCTCCGCATGGTCCCCGCCAGCTCGGCCTGGGTTGCCGCGGCCACGGGGGGCATCAGGAGGCGCGCCGACCAGCAGGCGACGCCGGCGTCGGCGATCCACGAGTCCACGGTCGCCCCGCCCACGGCCTCGCCGGCCAGGGTGACGTCGGTCAGCGCGAACCGGCGGTGGTTCCGAACCACCGGGGGTGCGGTGACCTTCGGATCAGGAGGGAACGCCATCGGCGGCTCCGCATGGCTCGAACCTGAGCCGCGCCGCGTGGTCAGTTCGAGACGGGGTACCACGCGAGGGGCCGCGCTGGGCGGCACTCGGAGCGTATCACGGGGCGATCAGCAACCCTCGCGCGGCGCGCGACGCGGGCCAGCTCGCAGCACCACAGGGAGCCCCTCGTTGTGGAATCCCGCCGATCCGAGTACCGTGGGACCGTTGCCGCCCCTTGCGGCGACACTCCGCAAGGTCGACCGCTTCTCGAACGGACCATGCGTCTGCCAGCTGTTCGGGAAGAGGAAGGGTGAGCCCATGACAACGGGCATCATCAAGAAGGTCGTTGCCGATCGCGGCTTCGGCTTCATCACTGCGGAGGACGGGAAGGAGTACTTCTTCCACCGCGGCGCCATCGTGGCCCCGCTCACCTTCGAGCAGCTCAGCGGTGGCGAGCGCGTCTCGTTCGCCGTCGAGGAGAGCCCGAAGGGGCCCCGCGCCGTCCAGGTGACCTCCGCCTAGCTCCGCGAAGGGGTCGGACGCCCGTCCGGCCGTCGCTGCCTGCCGGCCTGCCTTGTCCCCTTCGAGGGCCGGGCAGGCCTTTCTCGTTCCCGAACGGGCGTTGCGAGCGGCCTCGCCCTGTCAGCCCCCGACGAGCGGCACCAGCTCCGCGAGGCGGCGGATCTCATAGGTCGCCGCCGGTCCACCGCCGCGGGGACTGCCGCCGGGGTTGAACCAGCACGTGTCCAGCCTCGACGCCACGCCGCCCGCGATGTCCGAGCTCATGCTGTCGCCGATCACGAGGACGTCGCGCCGGTCGGGATCGCCCATCAGCGCCAGGGCGGCGTCGAAGATGGCCGGATCGGGCTTGGCGGCGCCGACCTCCTCCGAGATGACGAGGTGCTCCACGACGCCGGCGAGGGGCGAGCGGGCCAGCCGCGGGCGCTGGACGTCGGCCAGGCCGTTGGTGATGATCGCGATGCGGTGGGTGGAGCAGAGGGCATTCACTGCAGCAATGGCGCCGTCCACCAGGTGCGCCTGCGTGGCGAGCTGCCCGAGGTAGACGGCGCTGAAGTCCACCGGGTCGAGCGCGACGCCCAGCTCGCCGAGCAGCTGCTCGAAGCGCAGGACGCGCAGGCGGGCGGAGGTGACCCTCCCCTCCTCCAGCATCCGCCAGGCGGCGGCGTTGACCCGCTGGTACACCGTCAACCAGTCGGTCACGAATGCGACGCCCTGAGCCTCGAAGGCCGCCACGAGCGCGTCGGTCTCGGCACGCCGGTAGTCGAACAGGGTGTCGTCGGCGTCGAACAGGAGCCAGGGGTAGCGGGCAGGCACGCCACGATTATCAGCCACCGCTGCCTCCGGTCGCTCCAGCCCGCTGATGCGCCTGGGCCTCTCCTCTCACCTCAGCCTGGAGGCCGGGCGTTTGAGCAGGTGACCCCCGGGGGACGGCTCCGCAGCGAGGACCGCATGCTCGCGGAGGTCCCTGACCCGGGGCGAGTCACTCCGCCAGTGCGTTGACCGCCTCGAGCGTCGGCGCCTTGCGTTGGCCGCCGCGCATCGCCCCCATTCCCGCCACGACCACCAGCGCAACCCCGATGGCCTGGAGCGGCGTCGGCACCTGTGCGAGGAGCACAGCGCCCATCAGCATCGCGATCGCCGGCTCGAGCGCCATCAGGGTGCCGAAGGCGGTGGTGGTCAAGCGGCGCAGGGCGAGCAGCTCGAGCGAATACGGGATGACGGGCATGAGGAGCGCCAGCCCGAACGCGGCGGCGATCACGGCAGGCGTCACGTGGGCGACAGCACCGGGCGCCGCGACCGCCGTCGCGACCAGCGCCGCGACCGGGATCGTGACCGAGAGCCCTTCGAGGCCCTCGAAGCGGTCGCCCACGCGGGCGGTCAACAGGATGTAGCCGCCCCAGCCCAAGGCCGCGGCGGCTGCGAAGGCGATGCCCACGGGGTCCACGGCCCCGGTCCACGGCTCGGTCAGCGCCAGCACGCCCGCCAAGGCGAGCGCCGGCCACACGAGCCGCCTCAGGCGCCGCGTGCCGACCACGGCCACCGTGAGAGGCCCCAGGAACTCGATCGCTACGGTGGTCCCCAGCGGGATCCGAGCGAGCGCCTGCAGGAAGGCCATCGTCATGAGGCCGGAGGTCACGCCGAGCCCGAGCGCCCAGGCCAGCTCGGCGCGCCGGCGCCCGCGCAGCCTCGGCCGCCGGAGCACCAGGAAGATCACCGCCCCCGCGCACAGCCGCAGCCACGCCGTCCCGGCCGGGCCGACCACTGGGAACAGTCCCGTCGAGAGCGCCGCGCCTACCTGGATCAGCGTCATGGCGACGACGGCGAGCGACCAGGCAGGCGCGCGGTCTGCGAGACGGGCAGCACGCGGGGCAGGCGGGGATGCGGCGAGGGGCATGGGCTGTTCAGGGTATCCCGAGCAGCGACAGTATTCCGAGCAGCGTCTCCGGTCCGCGCTATGCTGGAGACCTCACTGGGCTGCCCGGCCCCGACCCGCACCTTCCGACCGGCGTGGCGCCGGCCCCAAGCTCGAGGCCCGACCCCGTGTCGCAATCCGGCGCCGTCCAGGCGCTGCCGCCCACCCTCGCCCAGGTGCTGGCGGACGCGATCGCCCGGCACGGCCCACGCCCGTTCCTCGGTGTCCGGACGTCCGCCGCGCGCGAGAAGTCGCTCACGTTCGCCGAGTTCGGCGAGGCCGTCGGGAACGCAGCCGCCCGCCTGGCCGCGGCCTTGGGGCCCGGCGAGCGCGTGCTGGTCCAGGGGGCGCCCGGCCCGGGCTTCGCGGCGGCCCTGTTCGCGGCTCCGCGGGCCAACGTCGTGCTCGTCCCGCTCGACACCCGCATGACCTCCGACACTGTCGCGCGGATCGCCGCGCTCACGACGCCGAGCGCGATCCTGCTCGGCAGTGGCGCCACCCTCGAGCCAGCCGCCATGCCGACGCTCGCGACGCTGCCGGTGCTTGACCTCGATGACCTTGTGGACCCGGCTGGCCCAGAGGCCGTGGGCCGCTTGGCCGCACGCGCGCCCGCGCCGCAGGACAGCCCGATGGAGATCCTGTGCACCTCCGGGTCCACGGGCAACCCCAAGGGCGTCACCGTGACGCAGGAGATGCTGCTCGCCTCCACCGAGCGTTGCCTCGCGACGATCCCGGCGCATCCCAACAGGTTCGTCTCGATCCTGCCCCTGAGCCACATCATGGAGCAGGTCGCCGGGCTGATCTACACCGCCGCCGCCGGCGCCGAGACCGAGTACATCGCGACGCTGCGGCCGGACCTGATCGCCGCGGCCATCAAAGGCCACCGCGCGACGGCGCTGGTGGTCGTGCCGCAGGTGCTGGAGCTTCTGTTCAGCGCGATTCGCCGTGAGGCCGACCGCAGCGGCAGCGGGGCCACCTTCCGGCGTGCCCTGCGGATCGCCCCGTACCTGCCCATGGGCGTGCGCCGGCGGCTGTTCCGGAGGGTCCACGAGGCGCTTGGCGGCGAGCTGGAGATGGTGATGTGCTCGGCTGCCCACCTCTCCCCCAGCCTCCAGCGTGCGTGGGAGGCGATCGGCGTGGAGGTGGTCCAGGGGTACGGCTCCACGGAGGCGGGCCTGGTCACGAGCAACTTCCGCGGCCGGACCCCGCACGGGCGGATCGGCTGGGCGCTGCCCCCACTCGAGGCCCGGATCGAGCCGGACGGGGAGCTGGCCGTGCGCGGTCCGTCCGTGTTCACGGGCTACTGGGCGGACCCGGCGGCGACGGCCGAGGCGTTCACCGCCGACGGCTGGTACCGGACGGGCGACTTCGTCGAGGCGAGCCCGACGCGCTCCTTCCGGATGATCGGGAGGACGCGCTCCCTGATCGCACTGCCGAACGGGATGAACGTCCACCCGGAGGACGTGGAGGCGGCGCTCATGGCCGAGGGGCTGGTGGAGCCGGTGGTCTACGACGCCGGGGGCGGGCGGATCGCCTACGCCTTCCGGGAGGGCGCCACGTTCGGCGACCGCCGGGGCGATGAGGCGACGGCGCTGACGGCGGCCACGGCGGCTGCGAACCGTCACCTCGCGATCCACCAGCGGATTGTCGGCCGGGCGGCCTACCCCGACCCGGACTTCCCGCGCACCCACACGCGCAAGGTGCGCCGCTCGGCCGTTGCCGAGAGGATGGCCGGGGCGCCGCTCGTCCGCTGACGCGGATGGGCGAACACGGGTAGGGTTAGCGGCATGACCGACAAATCGGCACGCGAGCACCCCGCCCTTCGCGTCGTCGGGGGGTCTGATGCGCGCGAGGAGCGCGCCCGCCGCGGGACGACCTACGTGTGCACGTGGTGCGCGCTGCGGTTCGACAACCGCGCGGACCTCGAGGAGCACCGCATGACGTCCGTCGAGTGCCGGGCCAACCAGAAGGTCTCGAGCCCGCTGCAGACCCGCTACGGCGACGCGGACATGGTCTGGACGCAGCCGGGCGAGGCAACGCTGCACCGCGTCCGGGCCGCCTCGTGCGGGCACACGCATCCCCGTGCGCGCCTGGTGGACGCTGCCGGAGCGACGATCGGCTACCAGTGCGGCTGGTGCTACGGCGTGCTGCCCGAGGACCTGCCCGAGTCCTGATCGGCGCGCTGCAAGGCGATCACCACCTCGCCGACTCAGCTGATGGGAGCCAGCACGCGGGTTGCTGGCATGGGTTTCGTCATCGCTCATCGTGGACGTCACGCCGGGGAACGCCCGCGGAACGCTCGGAGGACAGGCTCAGGGGCCTGAACGAGTGTCGGAGGACGGGCATGACCGGCGAGACAATCCTGCTGTGCGGCGGCACTGGCCAGCTGGGGTTCGAGATTGCCACCCGGCTCGCCGCGGACGGCGTCCCTTTCCGGGCGCTCGTGCGACCGGCAACCGACGCCTCCCCCCTGGCTCGCCTTGGTGCGGAGGTCGTTCGCGGCGACTTCCGTGACGCGCCGTCAATCGATGCTGCGCTCGCGGGTGTGAACACGGTGATGAGCACCGCGAACACGATGCGCCGCCAGCTCGAGGGAGACCGTGGCCTGTCGATCCGGGATGTCGACGATCGTGGCTACGCGACCCTCATCGACGCCTGCGACCGCGCCGGCGCAGGGCGGTTCGTCTTCGCCTCGATGCTGGGCGACTTCGGGGCCGCCCGGACGCCATTCACCGACGCGAAGCTGGCAACGGAACGGCGGCTCCACGATGCGCGCCTGCGCGAGGTCATCGTTCGGGCTGACATGTTCCAGGAGGAGTGGTTCACGCCCCTCGTGGGCTTCGACTGGACCCGCCAGACGGTGACGGTGTACGGCCGGGGCGAGTCGCGCCACGCCTATGTCGCCATCGGAGACGTCGCCCAGGCGATGGTGCGGCTGGCCCTCCTCGACGATCCGCCGCGTGTCATCGACCTCGCCGGCCCCGAAGCCCTCTCCCGGATCGAGGCCGTCCAGGCGTTCGAGCGGGCCATGCTTCGCGACATCCGCGTGCATCACGTGCCCCGACCGATGCTCGCCGCCGGGAAGCGGCTCCTCCGCGGCCCCAGACCGGCCCTGGCATCGGTCATGGGGATGGCGCTCGCGGGCGACCTCGAGAGCTCCAGCGCCGGGGACGCAGGCTTCCGCTCGCTCGGGATCCGCGCGCGACCAGTGGGCCAGTACATCGTCGAACTCGCCCGGGCCGTGGCGGGTCAGGACGCCCGCCCCGGTCTCGGCGTAGCCGCGGGCGGCAGGGGACGCGGCGATGCCGTTCCCGGACATCGGTGGGATCAGCATCAACAACCGCTCGGCCGGAGTGCCGGAACCGCATCCGAGCGACTGGCATCATCGAGGACGGCGTCCGAACGCGCCGCGGCGCCGCGGCGCCGGGCGGCATCTCAGATCGCAGAGGCCCACATGATCGTCGTGGTTGGCTCGAGCGGAACGGTCGGGGGCGAGGTGTGCCGCCGACTCGCGGCCCACGGCCGGCAGGTGCGCGCCGTCGTGCGAGTGACGACTGACGCCGCCAAGGGGGAGGCGCTGCGCGCGATCGGCGCCGAGGTTGTCGTGGCTGATCTCCGCGACCAGCCGTCGCTCATCGCTGCCTTGGCTGGCGCGGACGCGGTCATCACCACCGTGTCCAGCATGCCCTTCAGCTACCTTGCGGGTGAGAACGACATCCAGACCACGGACCTGGCGGGCATGAGACACCTCGTGGACGCGGCCCGGGCGGCGGGCGTGAGACACCTCGTGTACACGTCATTCTCGGGCAACATCGACGTTGACATGCCGCTCGGACGTGCCAAGCGTGCGAGCGAGGCCTACCTTCGCTCCAGCGGTCTGGGCTACACCATCCTGCGCCCCAGCTACTTCCAGGAGATCTGGCTGAGCCCGGCGGTCGGCTTCGACGCCCGGGCCTCCACCGCCACGGTGTACGGCGACGGCACGGCGCCGATCAGCTGGATCGCCCTGGGAGACGTCGCGGAGTTCGCCGTGCGAAGCCTTGACGAGCCGGCGGCGCGCAACGCCATTCTCGAGCTCGGCGGTCCCGAGGCGCTGAGCCCGATGGAGGTGATCAGAACGTTCGAGCGCGCGAGCAATACCAAGTTCGTCGTGACGCACGTCCCGGAAGCTGCGCTCGAGGCCCAGCAGGCAGCATCATCGGACCCGATGGCCCAGTCGTTCACCGCGATGATGCGGGCGTACGCGCACGGCGACGCGATCGAGATGCTGGACCTGCTCGCGCGGATCCCGGTCGCGCTCACGTCCGTCGCCTCGTACGCGAGCCGGGTCGTGGGCCCGGCGCCGGCCGGCGCCGCCACCTGATCGCACGGCAGCCCTGACCGTGCCAAGACCGGCGGTCCTCAGCCGGACGCCACCTCGGCCCAGTCGTCCGCCGCGAGCGCGCCCTCGATCCGCGCAAGGTACCCCGGCTCGCGGTCCCGGGCCGCCAGCGAGCAGGCGAGCGCCGCCTCCCGATCTGCCGTTGTCGGGTCGCCGAGCCGGCGGGCGAGGTGCGCGAGGTGGGCGTGTGAGAACGCCTCGTTGTGCGCGTTGCCGCCGATCCGCGCGAGCAGGCCCAGCTCACGCTCGCGGAGGGCGCGAGCCCGAAGCGGATCCCCCAGCGCATCCTCGACCTCGGCCGCGCCCCAGGCCGCCACGGATTCGAGATACCAGTCCCCCATCAGGTGAGCGAGCTCGAGCGCGCGGTACGCATGGGGCCGCCCCTCCGCCGGCCGTCCGTTCCTGGTGAGCGCCGCCGCGAGGTGGATCCGGCAGAGCTCTGACCGGGCATCGTGGCACGCGAGTGCCGACGCCAGCGCCTGCCCGAGCGCCAGCATCGCCTCGTCATGCCGGCCGGCGAGCTGGAGCATCATCCCCAGGCGGTCGAGGACCGAACTGCGCTCGGGGCAGTCATCGGCGTCCGACACCAGCGCGGCGCTGTGCTGCAGGACGTCGATCGCCGCATCGAGCCGGTGAAGGCGGCCGAGCGTCCAGCCCACCTGCGACTCGACGATCACGCGCGCCCGCACGGCGTCCGCCGGGAGCTGCGCGAGCGCCTCGTAGCCCAACGACAGGGCGCCCTCGAAATCGCCGTGTCGGTATGGCAGCCAGCTGAATCGCTCATAGGCGACGGCCAGCTCGCTGGGCGTCCGGGCGGCATGGATCGCTCGCCGGAAGGCGGCGCGCGCCTCGGTCTCGTCGCCGGCGGACATGTGCTGCTCGGCCAGGGACGCCATCGCGCGAGCGGCGTCGTACAGCCGGCGCTGCGCGGCAGGCAGGCGCTCCCAGGCGCGGATGGACGCGGCGAGCAAGCCCATCGCTGCGTCTCGCTCGAACAGCCCGAGCGCCCGCGCGGCGGCTTCGAACCCGAACTCCACCGCGAGCGGCCGTGCGTCCACGATTCCCAGCTCCGCGGCGCGGAGGGCATGCTGGGCGACCGGCGTTGGATCGGGATGCACGGCCGCCGAGATCACGTCGTCGGACACGGACGTCGCGGCGAGGGCCCGCGCGATCCGCCAGTCGACGATCGCGCTGCCGGCGGTCCCGGTGGAGGCTTCCATCGCGGCGCGGTACAGCGGGTGGGCGAACCCGTAGCCGCCACCACGCTCGGCGAGCAGCCCTCCCGCGATCGCGTCGTCGAGCGACCGGATCACGTCTGGCGCCTCCCGGCCCAGCACCGTGCACAGGGTGTCGAACGCGAACTCCGACCCGAGCATGGCGGCGATCTCAAGCAGCTCCCTTGTTACGCCCGGAAGCGCCGCTGTCCGGATCCGGACCAGCTCGCGCACGGACTCCGGCGGATCGACGAGGCGCTTCGCGTCCAAGCCGGCCCACTGGTCCGCGACCGCCGCGATACGCCCGTTGACCAGCCCGGAGCGCACGAGCTCGAGACAGAACAGCGGGTTGCCGGCGCTGTCCGTGGCGAGCGTCCGGACAAGGTCGCCGGCAACCGACGCCCCGCCGAAGTGGCCGAGGACGAGCGGCTCGATGTCCCCTTCCGACATCGGCCCGATGCGGATGTCCAGCGCACCGGCCCGAATGAGGTGGTCCACGAGCTGGCGGACTCGATCGGGGAGTACCTCGTCGTCGCGAGTGGCGAGGGCGACGAGGATCGGGGCATCGGCGAGGACGGCGGTCACCGCTTCGAGGACGGCCACGCTCGAGGCATCGACCAACCCGACGTCGTCGATGGCAAGCACGAGTGGCCCGGCGTTGACGAGCCGGCGGAGGACGCCGAACAGGGCGAACACGATCGCAGAGCGATCTGCAAAGGTGATCTCGGGCCGGATACCCGTCGAGGGCACCAGGGCGGCCAGCGCGCTCCGTTCCGGCTCGGGCCAGGACTGCACATCGGGAGGCAGGAGGTCGGCCAGCCGAAACGTGAACGGCGCGAATGGGATCTGCCCCCCCGTCGAGGTTGCCTGCCAGGCGAGCTCCCGCCAGCCGAACGCGCGGGCGTCATCCAGCAGCGTCTCCAGCAGGCGCGTCTTGCCGATGCCCGCCGGTCCGCGCAGGATCACGCAGGCGGCACGACCACGGCCGACCTGATCGAGCGCCTGCCCGAGCATGTGCTGCTCGCGCGATCTTCCAACCAGCGGCGCCCCTGCCACGTGGGCATCACCCCTCCGAGGTGTGCGCCCTGCGCGCTGGACCACGGCAACGGTCTCCGGCGTCGGCTCAGCGTCCAATCCATCGGCGAGCGCCCGCCTGCACCACTCGAGCTGGCGACGCGCCGCGTGCAGGCGTCCCTCCGCCACGTAGCACTCCATCGCGAGCCGATGGGCCGCCTCGTCCGTGGGGTCGTCACCGAGGATGGCATCGAGGATCCCGAGCGCATCACCGGTCCGGCCGTCATGCGCGGCAACCCTGGCCGCCTCGATCGTCACGAGCTGCCACCGGTTCCGCAGGTGCTCGCGGAGCGGGGTCAGCCAGTCCTCGTAGAGATCGTCGGGAAGCAGCGGGAGGCGCCCGAGGTCCAGCACCACTCCAAGTGCCTCGGCGCGCGCCATGTGGCTCGATCGGGCGGGGCCGCCGCCCTCCCCTCGCGCGAGCGCCTCGTGCGCCTCGAGCAGCGTATCGAGGTCCACATGACACCCGACGAGCCGGATCGCTCCAGCATCCGCCTGGATGGTACCCTGCGGGAGGAGGCGTCGAGCAAAGTACAGCGCCTTGCGCAGGCTCGTCCGGCCGAGCTCGGGGGCGGCGCCGGGCCACATCAGCTCCACCGCCAGCTCGCGCGCGACGGCGTGCCCCGGCCGGACCGCGAGCAGCTCCACGAGCCTCTCGGCTGCCGTCCGCCGCCAGTCCGCCCGCTCGACCGTCCGTCCATCGACGTGGACCGTGAACCCGCCGAGCACCTGGACCTTGACGTCCATGCCCGCCTCCCATGGCGCTCACGAAGCCACTGGGCGCGATGCCGCGAGACTGCTGCGCGAGGCTCCGCCGCGCCCATGCCGGGGTACAGGCACCATACCACCGTCGCCGTGCGTTCCGTCGCCCGAGGAACGCCGGGGGAACGCCGCAGGGCGAACGTCGTCTTCGCGGATGAGCAACGACGCGCGGTCCATACCCCGGTCGCCGGGGCCGCGCCGAGCCAATGGCGAGACCGACCCGCACACTGGAACGGGAGGTCGGACCATGAGACGAACGGCGCGTGCTCGAATGACTGCGCTGGTCCTCGCACTGGCGCTCAGCGCCTCACTGCCCGCGCTTGCGCTGGCCGGGAGTCCCCGTGTCTACCACGGAACCTGGGATACAGCGGGCTGGACGTTCGATCCGACCACGTGCCCGTTCCCGGCGGAGGGCCCGGCGTCCGGCAACTGGAACGTGACGATCCTCCCCCACGGCACGACGGCCGTCGTGCACGTCACGATCTTCACCATGGGCATGCACATCGCCAGCTGGGGCGGACAGGCGCCCGGCGACGTCTGGACCGTGGACCAGGTCACGGCGGACGGGTTCGCGCTCCATGAGGACGTGTCCGCGACGAGCAGCACCAGCGCCTCCACGTTCACCTTCGTCCTTGAAGGCGGGCGTCTCACCTTCTCGATTGCGCCCTGGGTGCTCCTCAACCCAGACGGCATCACGCGGTTCGCCTGCGACGCCGCGGTGTCCTCGGGTCCTCTTCGCTGAGGGGCGGCGAGACGGTCCGCTGGGGGCCTGAGCCGGTCGGCCGCGACGCTGCACGGCGCGCGGCCGACACCAAGCGTGGCCGGGCTCCTACGCGGCCAGGCTCGCTCGGGGCCACGTTCAGTCCGTCCGGATCCGCCCTTGCGCGGAACCCCCGCGGCCGCGAACATCAGAGCATGCAGATCGTTGGAGGACAGATCACCGTCGCTGCGCTCACGACGATGGCGGAGGCCACGTTCGGCGACCTCGTGAAGGCGGTCGTCGACGTGCGCCGGGACCTCCTTGCTGTGGATGCCGGCATGCACAGCGACCTGGAGGCGCTCCTCCTCGATGCCGGGTCCGCCCAGGCTGACCTATGGGGCGTCAACCTCTACCCATCCGAGCACGGGACGCCGGGCTTCCTCGAGTTCGACTCGATGATCAACCTCCGTCCGGGCCAGAGCAACCGGACGCGGTCGGTGCAGGACCCTGCGATCCGCGCGGCCATTGCCGCGCTCGTCGGTCGGGTCGTGGTGCCGTGACCCTCCACCCCGACCTCACGCCCGCCCGCTGGCGGTCCATGACGCTCGCCGAGCAGCTCGGGAATGCCGGAGCGGACGTCGGCCGCGCGATCAGGGCACGCGAGACCGGGAACGAAGCGCGCTTCGCGGCCGCCCTCGCGAGGGCCCTCGCCCAGCTCGATCTCACCCTCGCTGATCCCCGTTGGGCCGGCCATCGACGGCGCGAGCTTGCCCGCGCCCGAGAGGTCGTGTGCGACCTCCTCGCCGGCGACAATGTGTACGGCTCGACACCGGCCCAGACCGAGGCGTGGTTCATGGCCTACGCGGCACAGGCTCGCGCTGGTCGCTCAGGGTGCGCCCGCGGGGGACACCTCGACATGGACGCCTCGGCCTGAGCCTGCGCGCATGGCGGCGCGCCTCCAGATCACGTGCTCAGAGGTTCAGTGAAGCCGGGCGCCCCTGAACCGACGCCGGGGCCCGAAAGCCAGATCGGCTGACCCGCTCACGTGGCACGCGCAGGGGTTCTCCTGCTTGGACAGGCGACCCCTGTCGGACGCCAGGATCACGATGCGAACGGATTCTCCACCCGAACGCCGTCGTAGTCCGTCTCCAGGCTGAGATCCTCGGAGAGGACCACCTTGCACCCGAGCGTTCGCGCCCCCTCGATCACGGCGGCATCCCAGTAACTGATCCCGAAGCGGCGTCGGGTCGCCAGCGCAGCGGTCATCACCCCCATAGTGACCTGCTGCACGGGAAAGCGGCACCACGCCTCGACGAGTCCGACTGCCTGCTCGTGGGTGATGGCATCGTCCCGGCCCGGGCGCGTCGCCTGGACGTAGAACTCCTGGAGCACCTGGACCGAAAGGCAAATGTCCCCGTTGTCGATCAGCGCGTTCGCCCGTCGCGCCTTCTCTGCCTCGCTCTCGGCCATCGAGATCGCGTACAGCAGGACGTTCGTGTCAGCGAACCTCACGGGCGTGCACCTCGTCGCGACCGAGGCGGTCGCCGGCGCGGAAGCCCGTGATCTCCCGCTGGATCGCATGCTGCTGCGCCTCGAGCCGCGCGAACGTGGTGTTCCCGCTCGACAGCGACTGGAGGTACTCCGCGACGATGGCGCTCACTGAGCTGCCGCGCTCCGCCGCCCGGATCCTCGCGGCGCGGTAGACCTCGTCAGGTACGGACACGGTGATGTTCTTCACGATGCCACAGTACCACAGTCACACAGCCCTCCCACGCCAACGAATCGAGGCGGCGATGCGCTCGCGTGGGACGCGGGACTGACGCCAGGACTCGGGAGCCAGACGGTCCGATCGCTCGGCTTGCACGCGCTGGTGTGATCTGGGGGCTTCCGGCACCCTGCGCCGGGCGGGTCAGGCCGTCGGGTCCAGCCGGGGCACCCCGGTGCAGGCGACGTCCCGCGTGTTGCGCGTGACGAGCGTCAGCCCATGGACGCGCGCCGTGGCCGCGAGCAGCCCGTCGACCGTGGGCAACGGGTCGGGGACGTTGAGCCTCCCCCACTCCTCGGCCACGGTCCGTTCGACGGGGAGGATCCGATCGGCGAAGCCGTCGGTCAGCGCGGCCAGCCAGAGCTCCAGCGCGAGCGCGGAGGGGACATCTCGCCGACGAAGTGACTCGATCCCGCGGCGGATCTCGCCGACGACGAGGACGCTCGTGAACGGGGCGCTTTCGTCGGCGCCCATCCGCGACATGCACGCGGCCTGCGACCCGGGCGGCGAGCGAGGAGCGCAGACAGTCGACTCGTCGCTGCCGTTTCCGTGGCAGCTCGAGGTCCGGCGGGCGAGCGGCGGTGTGCTCGGCTCATTCACGGTCGACGGCAGCGCCGGACCGCAGCAGATCTTGGCGCTGATGGCCCTGCCGGCGTCGGCGGTGGAGGACGCCCGCGCCGAGCTGCTGCGGCGGCTCGCGGCGCCGAGCCCTGGCCAGGCCGAGGCGCGCCGCAAGCGCCAGCTCGCGCGGATCGAGCGCCTGCGCGAGCTCTAGGAGTGGCAGGAGATCGACGAGGCGTCCTACCGGCGCAAGGTCGCCGACGCCCGGGCCGGCTCGCCGCCCTCCCCACCGAGGACCGGCGCCTGGTCTCGTTCGACGACGCCGCCCGGATGGTGGAGTCGATCGCCGCCGGCATCGCCGCAGCCTCGCCCGAGCGGCAGCGGGAGCTGGTCCGCCTGGTCGTGGAGTCGGTGGCCGCCGCAGACCGCGAGGTGGTCGGTGTGACGGTGAAGCCCGCGGCGCGGCCGTTCTTCGCGGCCGCGGATCGTTTGCTTCTGGCGCCCCCGGACGGACTCG
>JBBIIL010000019.1:0-45296 GCA_037446495.1 Chloroflexota bacterium
GCCGTCCTTGCCGACCTTGTCCATCACCTCGGCGATGATCTCGCCGACCTCGGGGTCTGCCGCGGAGATGGCCGCGACGGCCGCGATCTGCTCGCGGGTCTCGACCGGGCGGGCCGTCGACTTGATCTCGTCGACGATGGCGGCGACCGCGACCTCGATGCCCTTCTTGACGACCATCGGGTTGGCGCCGGCAGTGACGACCCGCAGGCCCTCAGCCACCATCGCCTGGCCCAGGACCACCGCGGTGGTGGTGCCGTCGCCGGCGACGTCGTCGGTCTTGGTCGCGACCTCCTTGAGGAGCTGCGCGCCCATGTTCTCGAACGGGTCCTCGAGCTCGATGTCGCGAGCGATCGTGACGCCGTCGTTGGTGATGGTCGGCGCGCCGAACTTCTTGTCGAGCACGACGTTGCGGCCCTTGGGGCCGATCGTCACGCGGACCGCGTCGGCGAGGCGGTCGATGCCGCGCTTGAGCGAGCGACGAGCGGTCTCGTCGAAGATGAGCTGCTTGGCCAAGTCTGGTTTCCTCCGGGAGCAACGGTCTGGGCTTACGGCCCGACGTCAGTCCTCGACGATTGCGAGGATGTCCTTCTGGCTGACGATCAGCAGGTCGTCGCCATCCACCTTGAATTCGGTCCCCGCGTACTTCGCGTACAGGACCTTGTTGCCGACCGCGACGTCCATCGTCTCGCGGGACCCGTCCTCGAGCACCTTGCCCGGGCCGGCGGCGATCACAACCCCCTCCTGGGGCTTCTCCTTCGCGGTGTCGGGCAGGACGATGCCCGACTTCGTCATCTCCTCACGAGGGGTCGGCTTGATGACGAGACGGTCGCCCAGCGGGCGGAGCTTCATCGAAGAAGCGCTTGCCAAGGTGCATTCCTCCTCTGGCGACAACGCTGCCGCCAATGGACTGGTGACTGCTGTGCGGTCGGGGAGCCGGGTTGGGCGCTCCGCACCGCCCTCAACGCGGGTGCCGCCGCGGGTCGCGGGCCTGGCCCGATCGTGCCGTTCGGCGCCCCAGCGGGGCTGTTCCGAGGCCGTGGCCAGCGTCGCCGCCTGCTTTAGCACTCTCCCGTCGAGAGTGCCAACAATCTAACCGAGTGCTCGCAGCCTGTCAATCGCGGGTGCCAGGACCGCGACGGCGACCGCCGAGCCGCGTGCTCGTCAGCGCGGCAGCGTCCGAGGGAACGTGGCGTCGTAGGCCGCGACCAGCGCATCGCCGAACGCGTCGAGGCCGTCCCCCCCCACCCCGCGGCGCTCGGCGGCCCAGCGAGCGGTGATCGCGACGAACTCGGGCGCGTTGCGGTGTCGCGGCGCGCCGGGCGGCGAGAGGAACGGAGCGTCGGTCTCCACCAGCAGGCGCTCGGCGGGAACGAGCGCCACAGCGTCCGCCGACGCCTCCTCGCCGCGCCGGAACACGAGGCCCGAGAACGAGACCGCGAGCCCCATGGCCACGACCTCCTGCGCATAGTCCAGCGGTCCGGAGAACGAGTGGATCACCGCCGCGGGCCGCCCGCCGAAGGCCTCGTGCGCCGCCGCGCCGTCGAACCCCGCCGCCCGGAGCTCGCGCACCAGGGCGTCCTGCGCGTCGCGCTCGCCCGCGCGTGAGCGGCAGTGCAGGATCGCCGGCTTGCCCGTCGCGACCGCGAGCGCCAGGTTCGCGCGCAGGTTGTCGAGCTGGACCTCCCAGGGGCTGAACATCCGGTCCGAGTCGAGGCCGGTCTCGCCGATCGCCACCACCCGCTCGTCGCGCGCCCACGACTCGACGTCGCCCCACTCGGCAGGCGTCACCTTGGCCGCGTCGTGCGGGTGGACGCCCACCGCCGCGTCGAGGAACGGCCGCCGCGCCGCCAGCTCGAGCGCGCGTTCCGAGGAGCGGTGGTTCCAGCCCGGCACCAGGACCCGCTCGACGCCCGCCAGCCGGGCGCCGCCGATGACGAGGTCCACGTCCGCGTCGAAGCGGTCGGCGTTGAGGTGCCCGTGGGAATCGACGAGTCGCACCGGTGAGGCTGGGCGCTAGCGCCCGAGGGCGCGGCTGATCTGGCCGATGTGGTCCCGGCGGTGCGGGAAGCGCTCGAACCAGCGTGAGCCGTCCCTGTCGCGCGCGGCGTCGAGCGCCTCGCCCGCGAGGTCCGCGGTGTAGGCGTCCACGGCGTCGGCGGCGTCGAGCACCAGCTGCACCGAAGCCCGCGGCGGGAGGGCGCGCCACGTGGTGGCCAGGGCCTCATTCGCGCGGTTGGTGACCTCGTTGTCGGCGGCGGGCGGCGCGAGGTTCCCCTGCTCGGCGGCGTAGACCCAGCGCGCCATGTGCCACTCGTCCCAGAAGGCGAGGTGGGCGAGTGCCATCGACACGGTCCAGCCCCCGCCGAGGTCCGTGGCGAGGTCCGCGTCCGACAGGGTCTCGACGATCGCGCGCAGGTCCGCCGTGGCGGCCTGGTTCGCCTCGATGAACGCGCGGTCCGTCATGCGGGCTCCTCCATGGCTTCGGCCTCGGCACGCGGGAACAGCGGCGAGGGGGTGTCGGTGACGCGGCCCGGGCGGGGCTGACCACCCCACGTGAGCCGGTCGAGCAGGGCGGGTCCGCCGTTGCCGTCGGCGGCGTACTCGTATGGGTAGCCGAGCTGCTCGAGCACGCGCGGAGCGGCGCCGGGCATGAACGGCGCAGCCGCGAGACCGATCAGCCGGCACGCCTCCACCAGGTCGCCCAGCACGGAGCGGAGCTTCGCCTCGGCGCCGGCATCGCCGGCCTTCGAGAGCTTCGCGAGCGTCCAGGGCTGCGCCTCGTCCACGGCCTTGTTCGCCGCGCCGACGAAGTCCCACAGCGCGGTCAGCGCGTCGTGGAGGAGGTAGCCGTCGAGCTTGGCGCGATAGCCGGCGAGGGCCCCGGACCACGTCTGCGCCAGTGGCGCCTCCGTGGCATCCCGCGGCTCGGGGCGCTCGCCGCCGAGGTAACGGTTGACCATCGACACCGTGCGGTTCACGAGGTTGCCGAAGTCGTTGGCGAGGTCCGCGTTGTAGCGGCGGACGAAGCTGTCCCACGACACGTCGGTGTCCTTGTCGAAGGCCACCTCGGCGAGCGTCACGTACCGGGCGGCGTCGGCCCCGAAGGCCTGGACCACCGCGTGCGGGTCGAGGAAGTTGCCGCGGCTCTTGCTCATCCGCTCGCCGGCCACGAGCAGCCAGCCGTGGACCCACACGTGCTCGGGCGCCTCGAGGCCCGCCGACCACAGCATCGCGGGCCAGAAGATGGTGTGGAACCGCGCGATGTCCTTGCCGATCACGTGCAGGTCGGCCGGCCACCACGTCGCGAACGAGGCCATGTCGTCGGGGAAGCCGGCGCCGGTGATGTAGTTGATCAGCGCGTCGTACCAGACGTAGATCGTGCCGGCCTCGGGATCCCAGGAGCCGTCCTCGCGCTGGGCCGACTCGCCGTTCTCCGCGATCGGGAACGGGATGCCCCAGCTGGCGCCGGCCCGGCTGATCGAGAAGTCCTGGAGGCCCTGGCGGATAAAGCCCAGCATCTCGTTGCGCCGGTAGTCGGGCTGGACGAAGTCGGGGTGCGCCTCGTACCAGTCGAGCAGGCGCTGCTGGTAGGCCGACAGGCGGAAGAACCAGTTGCGCTCGGTGAGGTACTGGAGCGCCACGTCGGGGTGGTTGGGGCACTGCATGCCCTTCGCGGTCTCGTACAGGTCGGACGGCGCCTTGAAGCCCTCGTTGGGGCAGTACCAGCCCTCGTACGTGTCGAGGTAAATGTCACCGTTGGCGTAGGCCCGCCGGACCATCTCCTGCGCGGAGCGGTAGTGGTCCGGGTCCGTGGTGCGGATGAACCGGTCCGGGCTGATCAGCAGCGCGTCCTCGGCCGAGTGGAACAGCGCCACCTTCTCGTCCACGAACGCGCGCGGGGTCTTGCCCTGGGCGGCCGCCGACTGCGCGATGTTCACCGAGTGCTCGTCGGTGCCGGTGAGGAATTTCGTGTCATCGCCCAGCATCCGGTGCCACCGGGCGATCACGTCCGCGCCGATGACCTCGTACACGGTGTGGAGGCCGGGCGCGTTGTTCGCATACGCGATGGCAGTGGTCAGGTAGAAGCGGCGGCGATCGGACATGGTCCGGCGATGGTAGCAGCGCGCTCGTGCGCCACGCGACGCGCGACGCTCCCGGCCGCCCGTCAGTGGCGGAAGTGGCGCTTCCCCGTGATCATCATTGCGGCGTCGGCCCCCTCGACCAGGGCGAGCACCTCGGCGTCGCGGATGGAGCCGCCGGGCTGCACGATGGCGGTGACGCCGGCGTCGAGCAGCACCGTCGGGCCGTCGGGGAACGGGAAGAACGCGTCCGAGGCCGCGACTGCACCGGCCGCTCCGCCATGCTCCGCCTGGAATGCCCGCGCCTTGTCCACGGCCTGCCGGCACGCGTCGACGCGGGACACCTGCCCCGAGCCGAGGCCCACGAGCATTCCATCGCGGACGAGGACGATGGCGTTGGACACCACGCCGCGGCACAGGCGCCAGGCGAGGTCGAGATCGGCGAGCTCCCGCCCGCTGGGCTGGCGGGGGGTGACGCAGACCCACTCGGCCGGGTCGTCCGGCAGGCTGTCGGGCGCTGTGACCAGGACGGCGCCACCGGCCGACCGCAGCGACCCGAGGTCGTCAACCCGGTTGAGCCCACGCGGGGTTCGCCCGGAGTGGTCGGCCGAGGCGTCGATCGACGGGTCCACGACGAGCCGCAGGTTCGGCTTGGCGGCGAGCACCTCGCGCGCGCCCCCGTCGAACGCGGGAGCCACGACGACCTCGAGGAAGATCGACACCAGGCGCTCGGCCAGCGCGCGGTCCACGGAGCCGGTGACCGCAACGACGCCGCCGTAGGCGGACACCGGGTCGCCGGCGTAGGCCGCGTCCCAGGCCTCGAGCAGCGTCGGGCGCTCGGCCGCGCCGCACGGGTTCGTGTGCTTGCAGATGACCACGGCCGGGCCGCGCATCAGCCGGGCGAGCGAGGCAGCCCCCGACGCATCAAGCACGTTGTTGTACGAGAGCGCCTTGCCCTGGAGCGGCGGCTCGCCGACGGCGAACGGCCCCTCGCCGGGCGTGGGCTCGCGGTCCGTGCGGCGGTAGCGGGCCGCGGGCTGGTGCGGGTTCTCGCCGTAGCGCAGCGTCTCGACCTTCTCGAGCGAGATGGTCAGGCTGGTCGGATAGGGGTCCGCGGACGTGGGCAGGCCGGCTTCGTCGGGCAGCTCCACACCCGCATCGAACATTCGCCCCGGCAGCTCCGCGGCGATCCGCGCGTCGTAAGCAGCCGTGTGGCGGAACGCCTCCACCGCGAGCGCCGCGCGCAGCCCGAGCGGGACCTCGTCGTGCTCGTCGAGCGCCGCCAAGACCGAGTCGTACCGGGCGGGCGAGGTCACGATCGCCACCGACGCGTGGTTCTTGGCGGCGGCGCGGACCATCGACGGCCCGCCGATGTCGATCTCCTCGACCAGCTCGTCGAACGTGATGCCGGGCCGGCGGGCGGCGGCGGCGAACGGGTAGAGGTTGACCACGGCGAGGTCGAACGGCGCGATCCCGAAGGCGGCCAGCGTCTGCCGGTGGTCGGCGCGCCGGCGGTCCGCCAGCAGCCCGGCGTGGACGCGCGGGTGGAGCGTCTTGACCCGCCCGTCGAGCATCTCGGGGGACCCGGTCACGGCCGCCACGTCGGTCACGGGCAGGCCGGCGTCCCGGAGCGCGCGCGCGGATCCGCCGGTGGACACCAGTTCCCAGCCGCGTGCGACCAGGCCCCGGCCAAGCTCGACCAGGCCGGTCTTGTCGTACACCGAGAGCAGGGCGCGCCTCGGCTTCGGCACCCGGGCGTCCATCGCGGCCGGGTCGATCGTCGCCCGACGCGCGCCGGGCGCCACCGAGAGCGCGCCCGCGAGCAGGCCTGCCACCGCCATGGGCACCAGGCGGTGCTCGACGGGGTGGATCCGGGCGAGCAGCGTGTCCGCGGTGTCGCCCGCGAGGACCGGCACGGCTTCCTGCACCACGATCGGCCCGCCGTCGAGCGTTCTGTCCACCAGGTGGACCGTCACGCCGGTCACCGCCACCCCGGCAGCCAAGGCGTCACGTGCGCCGTGGAGGCCCGGGAACGACGGCAGCAGCGACGGGTGCACGTTGAGGATGCGCCCGCCGAAGGCGGCGAGGACACGCGGGCCGACCAGCCGCAGATAGCCCGCGAGGACGACGACGTCCGGCGCGACGGCCGTGAGCGCCTCCGCGAGGATCTCGTCGTCCCCGCGCGGCACCAGGACCGCGTCGATGCCCTGGTCCGCCGCCCATCGGAGGCCGTCGCACGGCCGGTCTGAGAACACCAGGACGATCTCGCCGCCGAGCTCGCCGCGCCCGGCCGCCGCCGCCAGCGCCCGCAGATTCGACCCCGCCCCGGAAACCCCGACTGCAATCCTGCCGCTCACGCGCCCCTCGCCTCCTCGACGTACCGTCGGCCGCCGACGGCCGCCGCCTCGACCACATCGCCGATGACCCACGCCGGCACGCCCCGCGACCGGGCGATCTCGACCGTCGGGCCCGCCGCGCCGGCCGGGACCACGAGCGCCATGCCGATCCCGGCGTTGAACGTTGCGCGCTGCTGCTCGCCCGAGAGGAGCGCGAAGGACGAGACGAGGCGGATCACCGATGGGACCGGCCAGGCGTCGGGGTTGATCCGCGCGGCCAGGTGCGCCGGGATCGCGCGCGGGACGTTGCCCACGACGCCGCCGCCCGTGATGTGCGCGATGCCGCGAACGTCGTGGCCCGCAGCGCTCAGCTCGGCGCGGATCGCGAGCACGTCACGGGCGTAGACGCGCGTTGGCGTGAGCAGGATGTCGCCCAGCGTGGCGTCGATGAGCCCGGGCTCCACCAGCAGCTCGGCGCCGGAGAGGCTGCAGCCGAAGGCCCGGCACGCGGCGCCCCCGTACGGCACGTCGAGATCCAGCCGCGCATCCGCGACCACCTTGCGCACGAGCGAGTAGCCGTTGGCGTGCAGCCCCGACGAGGCGAGGCCGACGATCGCGTCTCCCGGGCGCGCGGCCGTGCCGTCGAGCAGCCGTGACCGCTCCCCCACCCCCATGGCGAAGCCCGCGAGGTCGAACTCGTCGGGGTCCATCACGCCCGGGTGCTCGGCTGTCTCGCCGCCGACGAGCGCCGCGCCAGCCTGGCGACAGCCCTCCGCGATGCCGGCGACCAGACTCGCCACCCGCTCGGGCACGAGCCGCCCGACCGCGATGTAGTCGAGGAAGGCGACGGGCTCGGCGCCGGTGCACACCACGTCGTCGGCGCACATGGCCACCAGGTCGATGCCGATCGTGTCCAGCCGGCCCATCGCGGACGCGACCGCGGTCTTCGTCCCCACGCCGTCCGTGGACGACACGATGACCGGCTCGCGGTACCCGGCCGGGATCGTGAAGGCGGAGCCGAAGCCGCCGAGGCCGCCGAGGACCTCGGGGCGCCTGGTGGACGCCACCGACGCCCGCATCAGCTCCACCGCGCGGTCGCCCGCCGCCACGTCGACGCCGGACGCGGCGTACGCGCTCCGGTCCGCGGCGGTCTTGCCGGTCACCGGGCCGTCTCCACGCTCACCGCCCGCCCGACCCGGCGGCCGCCGGCTCCTCGAGCATGAACTTGCGCGCCTCGACGTCGTACGGGACGGGCTCCGGGTACCGCCCGTCGAAGCAAGCGAAGCAGAAGCGCTCGTACGGCAGGTCCAGGCCGTTGAGCACACCGGCGACGGAGAGGTAGCCGAGCGAGTCCGCCTCGATGAACTCGCGGATCTCCTCGATCGAGTGCGTTGCAGCGAGGAGCTCGCGGGGCACCGCGGTGTCGATGCCGTAGAAGCATGGGTGGTAGATGGGCGGCGCGCTGATCCGGACGTGGACCTCGCGAGCTCCCGCGCGCCGAAGCAGGCCCACGATCTGGCGGGTGGTGGTGCCCCGCACGATCGAGTCGTCCACCACGACCAGCCGCTTGTCGCGGATGGTCTCGCGCAGGGGCGAGAGCTTGACGTTGACGCCCCGCTGGCGCATGGCCTGGGACGGCTGGATGAACGTGCGGCCGCTGTACCGGTTGCGGACGAAGCCCTCGCGGTACGGGATGCCCGACTGCTCCGAGTATCCGGCGGCGGCGGGACCGCCCGTGTCCGGGACCGGCATGACGAGGTCCGCCTCGATCGGATGCTCCTTCGCGAGCTCCATGCCCATGTGCCGACGGGCCTCGTAGAGGTTCCGGCCCTCGAGGTAGGAGTCCGGGCGGGCGAAGTAGATCAGCTCGAACACGCACAGCGCCGGGGTGGCCTCGGCGTAGCGGACCGACCGGGGCTCCTTGCCCGGCTCCAGCACCACGATCTCGCCCGGCTCCACCTCGCGGACGTACTCGGCGCCCACCGTGTCGAGGGCCGCGGTCTCCGACGCCAGGATCCAGCCGGCGGTGTCGTCGCCCCACAGGCCCGGCGCCGAGTCCGTCTGCGGGATGCGCCCCAGCGCGAGCGGCCGGAAGCCGTGCGGGTCGCGGACGCCGATGACGCGCTGCGCGTCGAGGACGACGAGGCTGAAGGCGCCCCGGACGCGGGGCAGCACCCGGAGCAGCGCCTCGACCGTGTCAGCCGCGGGCTCGTCGGCCAGGAGCGCGGTCAGGAGCTCGGTGTCGGTGGACGCGGGCAGGCGCGTGCGGCCGCCCTCAAGCTGGCTGAGCAGCTCTCGCGTGTTGACGAGGTTCCCGTTGTGGCCCACGGCGAGCGCCCGGCGCGGCCCGAGCCGCAGCGTGGGCTGGGCGTTCTCCCAGACCGTCGATCCGGTCGTGGAGTAGCGGCAGTGCCCCACCGCGAGGTCACCGGTGAGCGACGGGATCCGGCGCTCGTCGAGGACCGACGTGACCATGCCCAGGTCCTTGTAGATCATCAGGTGGCCCTGGTCGGCGACGCCGATGCCCGCCGACTCCTGGCCCCGGTGCTGGAGCGCGAACAGGGCCGTCGCGGCGACGGTCGCGGCCTCGTGGCCGTGGTCGGGGAGCACGACGCCGACGACGCCGCACATCAGCGTGCCGCCTCGGGGCGCGGCAGGGCTGCGCCTTCGCCGTCCTCGCCCTCCCAGCCGAGCGCCCGCGGCAGCCCGTGCTCCCAGGCGTGGCGCAGGTCGTCCACCGACACCTGCAGGGCGTCGGCGATCCGGGATCCCCGCTCCTCGGCCGCGCCCGTCGCCCCCTCACCCGCCAGCTCGATCACGAGCGTCGAGCCGCCGGTGGTCCCCAGCGCGTCGGTGTGGATGCCGTACTGGCGCGCGAGCAGGTGGAGCGCGGGCACGTGCCGGGGCGCCACCTCCACGACGAGTCGCGAGGGGCTCTCGCCGAACAGCGCGACCGCCGGGGAATCGCCGACGCCGAGGCGCAGCTGCGCCCCGCGGCCGCCCCACATGCCCATCTCCGCGAGCGCCACGGCGAGGCCGCCGCCGGACACGTCCTGGCAGCTCTCGACGAGGCCGCGGGCGATCGCCTCGCGGACGAATGCCTGGAGGCGCGCCTCGCGCTCGAGGTCGATGACCGGCGGGGCGTCCTCCTGGGCACGTCCGGCGAGCCGGGCGTACTCGGAGCCGGCGAGGCCCGGCCCCGACTCCCCGGCGAGGATGACGGCGTTGCCGTCAGCGCAGAACGCGGGGCCAACGCGCGACGCGACGTCGTCGAGCAGGCCCACGATGCCGATCTCCGGCGTCGGCGCGATCGCCGACCCCGGCGCCTCGTTGTAGAGCGAGACGTTGCCGCCCGTGACCGGCAGGCCGAGCGCCACGCAGGCGTCGGCGAGACCGCGGACACCCTCGGCGAGCGCCCAGAAGGCCTCAGGGCGCGTCGGGTCGCCGTAGTTGAGGCAGTTGGTGACACCCAGCGGCCGGGCGCCGGTGATGGAGATGTTGCGCGACGCCTCGGCCACCGACAGCGCGGCTCCCAGCCACGGGTCCAGCTGGCTGACTGACGCGTTGCCGTCAGTCGTGGCGACGAGCGCCTTGGTCGTCCCCTTGATCCGCAGCACCGCGGCCCCGTGGCCTGGCCCGGCCACGGTGTTCGCCTGCACGTTGTGGTCGTACTGCTCATAGACCTGGCGCCGGGACGAGAGGTTGGGCGAGCCGAGGAGGGCGAGGAGCACGGCGCCCGGATCCTGGCCGCGAACCGGCAGCGAATCCGACTGCTCCGCGGGGGCGCCGGGGGCGGGTGCCGCGCGCCGACGCGCCGGGGCCCGCGACTCGCGGTTGAACACGATCGCCTCGGACGCCAGCGCCGGGGCTGGGATGCGGGCGAGCTCGACGGCGCCGGGGACCGGGCGGCCGTCGGCGTCGAGGGCACCCGCGCCATCGGGCGCCGTCAGCACCACGACGTCGGGCTCCGCGGTGACGCGGCCGATGATCGCCACCGGCAGCTCCCAGCGGGTGCAGACCTCGCGGACCGCCTCCCAGCGCGACGGCTCGACGATGGCGACCATGCGCTCCTGGGACTCGGAGATCATCACCTCGAACGGCTCGAGGCCGGGCTCGCGGCGCGGAATCGCGTCGAGGTCCACCAGCATGCCGGTTCCGCCCCGGTCGGCGGTCTCGCAGGTGGCGCAGGTGATCCCCGCCGCGCCCAGGTCCTGGATGGACACCACGAGCCTGCGGGCGATGAGCTCGAGCGTCGCCTCGATCAGCAGCTTCTCCGCGAACGGGTCGCCCACCTGGACGCTGGGTCGCTTGGAGGGGTCCTGGTCGCCGAAGGTGGCCGACGCCAGCACCGACGCCCCGCCGATGCCGTCGCGGCCGGTGGCGCTGCCGTAGAGCACCACGAGGTTGCCGGGGCCGTCCGCCGAGGCGCGGGTGAGCATCCCGTCCTCGAGCAGCCCGATGGCCATCACGTTGACCAGCGGGTTGCCCTGGTAGGAGGGGTCGAACACGAGCTCGCCGCCCACGGTGGGCACGCCGACGCAGTTGCCGTAGCCGCCCACGCCGCGCACGACACCATCCACGAGATGCCGCGTCCGCGCGTCCGCGGGGTTGCCGAAGCGCAGCGCGTCGAGCACAGCGATCGGCCGCGCGCCCATCGCGAACACGTCGCGCAGGATCCCGCCCACACCCGTCGCGGCGCCCTGGTACGGCTCGACCGCGGACGGGTGGTTGTGGCTCTCGATCTTGAACGCGACCGCGAGGCCGCCACCGATCGAGATGACGCCGGCCTGCTCGCCGACGCCCGCGACCACGTCCCTGCCCTTGGTCGGGAGCGTCTTGAGCAGGGGCCGGCTGCTCTTGTACGAGCAGTGCTCAGACCACATGACGCTGAACATGGCGAGCTCGAGGTCGTTCGGCTCGCGCGACAGCTTCCCGCGGATCGCGTCGAGCTCCTCGTCGGTCAGCCCCAGCACGATGTGCAGCGGGACCTCGGCCGTCACGCTGCGCCTCCGGCGAGCTGCTTCGTGCCGGCGATGCGACCGGTGGCGGCGTACTCGGCCGCGCTCACCACCAGCGAGCGGATGATCCCCAGGCCGTCGTCGGAGCCCAGGATCGCCTCCACCGCCGTCTCGGGGTGCGGCATCAGCCCGGCCACGTTCCCCGCGGCGTTGCGCACCCCGGCGATCCCCCGCAGCGAGCCGTTGGGGTTGCCCGGGTCATCCGGCCCGGCCACCGAGCCGTCTGGGTTCGTGTAGCGCCAGAGGACGCCGCCGTCCCGCTCGAGCGCGTCGAGCGTGGCCCCGTCGGCGTAGTAGCAGCCCTCGCCGTGGGCGACCGGCATCCGCAGCGGCCGCCGCTCCCCGACCTCGCGCGTGAACGGCGTGTCCATGTGCTCGGGCAGCAGCGCCACCTCGCGGCACACGAAGCGCAGTCCGCGGTTGCGCAGCAGCGCCCCGGGCACCAGCTTCGCCTCGGCGAGGACCTGGAACCCGTTGCAGATGCCCAGGACGGGCCCGCCGGCCGCGGCGAACGAGGCCACCGCGCGCATGACCGGGCTGAACCGCGCGATCACGCCCGCCCGCAGATAGTCGCCGTACGCGAACCCGCCCGGGATCAGGATCCCGGTCACACCCTCGAGGTCCACGGACTCGTGCCACAGCACCACCGGCTCGGCGCCGGCGATCCGCAGCGCATTGACGGCGTCGATGTCCCGGTTGGAGCCCGGGAACAGGACGATGCCGACACGAGCCGTCACCCGAGCGCCTCGACGTCGAACAGCTCCATCAGCGGGTTCGAGAGCAGCTCGGACGCGAGCTGGTCCACGACGGACCGGGCCGCCGCGGCGTCGGCCGCCTGCACGGTCATCTCGACGCGCCGCCCGACGCGGACCGCCGTGATGCCGGTGATCCCCAGATGCGGGAGGCTCTTCTCCACGGCCCGTCCCTGCGGGTCCAGGATGCCGGGTTTGGGGGTGACATTGACGGCGAAGCGGTAGGCGGGCAGGTCGCTCACGCGATGACGTCCTCCGAGAGGTAGCGGGCGAAGCTCGCCCCGGTGATTCGCTCGTAGGCCTCGACATACCGGGCACGGGTGCCCGCCACGACATCGTCGGGGAGGTCCGGGCCCGGCGCCGTCTTGTCCCAGAGCTGGGCCTCGAGCCAGTCGCGGACGAACTGCTTGTCGTAGCTCTCCTGGGCGCGGCCGGCCTGGTACGCCGCGGCCTCCCAGAAGCGCGAGGAGTCCGGGGTCATGACCTCGTCGATCAGCAGCAGCTCGCCCGACGGGGTCACGCCGAACTCGTACTTGGTGTCGGCCAGGATGAGCCCGGCCCGCTCGCAGATCGCCGCCCCGCGGGCGTACAGCGCGAGCGAGGCGTCGCGAACGCGGGCGGCCAGCCCGGCGTCGCCGACCAGCTCGACGACGCGGTCGAACGTGATGTTCTCGTCGTGGACGCCGGCCGGCGCCTTCCACGCAGGCGTGAAGATCGGCTCGGGCAGGCGGTCCGACTCGCGCAGGCCGACGGGCAGCGCCACGCCGCAGATCGCGCCCGAGGCCCGGTAGTCCTTCCAGCCGGACCCGCTCACGTAGCCGCGGACGACGCACTCGACGGGGAGCACCTCGGCCCGGCGCCCCAGCATGATCCGGCCCCGCAGCTCGGCGAGCACGGCCGGGTCGCCGCCCGTGAGCTCCGCCGGCAGGTCGGCCGGGTCGGCGGACAGCAGGTGGTTGGCCACGATGTCCGTGGTCTCGCGGAACCAGAACCGCGACAGCCCGGTGAGGATGCGCCCCTTGTCCGCGATGGGCGTGGGCAGGATGACGTCGAACGCGGACAGCCGGTCCGACGCGACCAGCAGCAGCCGCTCGTCGCCCAGCGCGTAGAGGTCGCGGACCTTGCCCGACCGGATGAATGCGCTAGCGAGCGCCATGGGTCCCCTCCTTGCGGGCGGCGAGCGCCGACGCGAGCGTGTCGAGGCGGGCGATGACCGCCGGAGTGTGCCGCAGGACCGCAGCATCGTCGAAGCAGGCGTCGAGGTCGGCGAGACTGAGCTTGCGGGCCACGATCGGATCCGTGGCGATCAGGCCGTGGAGCGGGACGCGCTCGTCGGCGGCGCGCAGGGCGCTGCGCTGGACGATGGCGTACGCCTCCTCGCGCGACAGCCCGGCCTTCTCGACGAGCGCGAGCAGGACCCGCGACGACGCGTGGAGCCCCAGGCCGCGCTCGATGTTCTCGCGCATCCGCTCGGGGCGGACCACCAGCCCCTCCACCAGTCCGGCCGTCTTGGCGAGCATGTAGTCAAGCAGGATCGTGGCGTCGGGCAGGATCACCCGCTCGGCCGAGCTGTGGCTGATGTCCCGCTCGTGCCACAGCGGCTGGTCCTCCATCGCGGTGTGGGCGTAGCCGCGCAGGAGGCGCGCCATGCCCGCGATCCGCTCGGACAGGATGGGGTTGCGCTTGTGGGGCATCGCCGAGCTGCCCTTCTGGCCGCGCTTGAACGGCTCCATGACCTCGGCGATCTCGGTGTGCTGGAGGTTGCGCACCTCCGTGGCCAGCCGCTCGAGGCTGCCGCCCAGGATGGCGATCGCCGCGAGGAACGCGGCGTGGCGGTCGCGCTGGACGATCTGGGTGCTCACCGGGTCCACGCGCAGCCCGAGCTCGCCGAGCACCTCTGCCTCGAGGTCCGGGGCCAGGTGGCTGTACGTGCCCACCGGACCGCTGATCTTGCCGGTGGCGATCTCCGCCGTCGCGGCGGCGAGCCGCTCCTGCCCGCGGGCCACCTCGAACGCCCAGCCGGCGCACTTGAGCCCGAACGTGGTGGGCTCAGCATGGACCGAGTGGGTCCGGCCCATCATGATCGTGCCGGCCTCGAGGCGGGCCCGGGCGATCAGGACGCCGGTGAGCTTGTCGGCGCCGGCGAGCAGCCGCTCCCCCGCCGCGCGGAGCTGGAGCGCGAGGCCGGTGTCCACGACGTCGCTGCTGGTGAGACCCAGGTGCAGGAACCGCCCGTCGGGCCCGACGGTCTCCGCGACCTGCGAGACGAAGGCGATCACGTCGTGGTCGGTGGCCTGCTCGATCTCGCTGATCCGCTCCACGTCCACGCGCGCCCTGGACTCGATGGCGGCGAGCGCCTCGGCGGGCACGAGTCCGCGGCGGACCTGCGCCCGGCAGACCGCGATCTCCACCTCGAGCATGCGCTCGAAGCGCGCCTGCTCGGTCCAGACGGCCCCCATCTCCGGCAGCGTGTAGCGGCGGATCATGCGGGCACCTCGGCCCTGGCCGGGACGTGCAGCGCGATGTCGCGTCGGCGGTGGAGTCCGTCCCAGGCGATGGCGTCGGCCGCGCGCTCGGCCGCCCCGCTCGCCTCGCCGAGGTCGGCCCCGCGGCCGACCACCGTGAGCACGCGCCCGCCGTTCGTCGCCCAGCCGCCCTCGAGCCGCTGGCGGGCGGCGGTCCCGGCGTGGAAGACCAGCGCGCCCCGGGCCTCGGCCGCCTCGACGCCCTCGATCGGGTCGCCGCGCGTGGGGGTCTCGGGATAGCCGCGGGCGGCCAGGACGATCCCCACCGCAGCTGCGTCCGTCGAGGGCAGCACGACGGGCACCCCGTTCGGGAGTGCTCCCCGGGCCGCGGCGAGGAGCAGCGGCGCCAGCGGCACGGCCACGCGGGGCAGGATCACCTGCGTCTCTGGGTCGCCGCAGCGGACGTTGGTCTCCAGCAGCGCTGGGCCGTCGGGCGTGAGCATGAGGCCCGCGTACAGGAACCCGGTGAACGGGGTCCCGCGGCGGCGCATCTCGGCGAGGATCGGCTCGTGGACCGTGGCGACGATGCGTGCCACGTCCGCCTCGTCGAGGTCCGGCAGCGGCGAGTAGGCGCCCATGCCGCCCGTGTTCGGCCCGCGGTCGTCGTCCAACAGCCGCTTGTGGTCGCGGGCCGCGGGGAGCGCGGTCGCCCGCTCGCCGTCGCAGATCGCGATGACGCTGGCCTCGGGCCCCGCGAGCCGCTCCTCGACCACGAGCGCGGGCTGGTCGGCCGGACGCCCGGCCAGGAACGACGGCGTGCACTCCAGGGCCATCTGCGGGGAGTCGGTCACGATGACGCCCTTGCCCGCGGCCAGGCCGTCGGCCTTGAGCACGACCCCGGCGCCCTCGGCGGCCAGCTCGCGCACGAAGGCGAGCGCGGGCTCGACCGCGTCACCGTTGAACGCCCTCGCCCGCGCCATGCGCACACCGGCCGCCTCGGCCACGTCGTGGCAGAACGCCTTCGACGTCTCGAGCCGAGCGGCCTCCCGGCCCGGCCCGAACACCGCCACGCCGGCCGCGGCCAACGCGTCGGCGACGCCCACGGACAGCGGCGCCTCAGGCCCCACGACCACGAGGTCCACGGCCTCCGCGGTGGCGAGCGCGACGACCGCCGCCGGGTCCATGGCATCCACCGGGACGCACCGCACGCCCGGCGTCGCGGCGATCCCCGCCGACCCCGGCGCGCACACCACGTCCTCGACGCCTACCTCGCCCGCCAGCCGCCAGGCCAGCGCGTGCTCGCGTCCGCCCCCTCCCAGGACCAGGATCCGGCGCGGGGCGTCGAGGCTCATCGGGCGATCCGCGCCGCTACGCCAGCAGGCCCGGCCGGTGGCGCATCGGCCGCCAGGCTCGCTCGATGGTCTGGGTGCGCTCCGGGCCGACCGACACGAACACGATCGGCACGCCCGCATGCTCCTCGAGCACGGTCACGTACCGGCGTGCGTTCTCGGGCAGGTCCGCCAGCGAGCGGACGTTGTGGATCGGCTGCTCCCAGCCCGGGAAGTCCTCGTAGATCGGCACCGCGGTGGCCAGCGCGGCACCGCTTGACGGCCACGTCTCGACGCGCCGCCCGTCGATCTCGTAGGCGACGCACAGCTTGATGGTCTCGATGCCGGACAGGATGTCGAGCTTGTTGAGCACGATGGCGCTGGCCGAGTTCACCGCGACCGCGTACCGGAGGGGCACCGTGTCGAACCAGCCGACGCGCCGCGGGCGCCCGGTGACGGTGCCGAACTCGCGGCCGCGCTCGGCGATGCCCCGGCCGGTCTCGTCGAGGAGCTCAGTCGGGAACGGGCCCGAGCCCACGCGGGTGGCGTACGCCTTCATGACGCCGATGACCTCGTCCACTTGGAGCGGGCCGATGCCGCCGCCGGTGCAGGCGCCGCCGGCCACCGGGTTGGACGAGGTGACGAACGGGTAGCTGCCGTGGTCGAGGTCGAGCAGCGCGCCCTGGGCGCCCTCGAGCAGGACGTGGTCGCCGCGCCGCAGGGCGTCCTGGACGAGCCACGTGGTGTCGTCGAGGTGGGGGCGCAGTCGCTCGCCCCAGGCGAGGCACTGGGCCACGAGCGGCTCGACCTCGAAGCGGTCGGCGCCCATCGACTCGAGCAGCAGGTTCTTGTCCACCAGGGCGCGGGCGATGCGCTCGCGCAGCCGGTCCTCGGCGACGAGGTCCTCCATCCGCAGGCCGAGGCGCCACGCTCGGTCGCCGTACGCCGGGCCGATGCCGCGGCCGGTCGTGCCAACCTTCGCGGCCGCGAGGCGGCTCTCGTTGGCCTTGTCGAGGGCCACGTGGTACGGCATGATCACGTGCGCTGACCGGCTGACGCGCACCTTGCTGACGTCGATCCCCTTGCCGATGAGCATGTCCAGCTCGCGGATCAGGGAGGCCGGGTTGACCACGACGCCGTTGCCGATCACCGACGTGATGTGCGGATAGAGGACGCCTGACGGGCACAGCTGGAGCTTGAGCGTCTCCTCGCCCACCACCACGGTGTGGCCGGCGTTGTCGCCGCCCTGGTAGCGGACGACCACCGCAACCTGCTCGGCGAGGAAGTCGGTCGTCTTCCCCTTGCCCTCGTCGCCCCACTGGAGGCCGACGATCACGGTCGCGGGCATCGCACGCCTCCGGAGATGAAAAGGCCCCGGTCGTTGCCGGGGTGCCGGGTAGTCGTCTCCCGCGTCCGCCCGCCGAGCGATCGGCAGACCGGGTTGTCGAAGGGGCGAGCCCGGCTCACGGGGCGGACGCCGCGCCTTCCTCGAGCACTGCTCATTCCTCCTTCGCGGGTCGGGGCCCCGCTCGGCCTCGAGGACCTGCGAAGTCTACCAAACCGCGGGCCGTGCAGTCCCGGCGCGTTGGGACGATCGGTCGTCCCTCGCGAGCAGCGCGGCGACCCTCCCCGGGACTCCGAAGCCACGAGCCCTGGACGTAAGGGCCCGCTAAGCGCCGGCGGCTAGCGTTGGCCCTGCCCGTCGAGCTCGCGGGCGCAGCCGGTCCACCCGCCGCGACGACCGGCATCGGGTCCCGCCCCCGGATGTCGATGCCCGCCGCATGCAGCACAGGAGAATCGGACCGATGAACAGGGTCCTCCTCACCGGTCGCCTCACCCGCGACCCGGAGCTTCGCGCAACGGCCGCTGGCAAGGCGGTCGTCCAGTTCTCCGTCGCCACGCACGAGTACGTGGGCGGCGGCAAGGAGAAGAGCGAGTTCCACAATGTCGTCGCGTGGGGCCGCCTCGCGGAAACCTGCGGCAAGTACCTGGGCAAGGGCCAGCAGGTCGGCATCGAGGGCCGCATGCAGACCCGCTCCTGGGACGACGCGCAGAGTGTGCGCCACTGGCGCACGGAGGTCGTCGCGAGTCACGTCGAGATGCTCGCCGGGCGGCGGCGCCGGGACTACTCGGCCGAGGCGGCCGCGTCGTCGCTCGAGGCGCAGGCCATTGCCGCTGGCATCGAGCCGGATCCGCTCGAGCCGGCGGCCGAGTCGTTCGTCCCTGCCGGACCGGCCGAGCCGGCGGACGACGAAGACGAGGAGGACGAGCTCCTCGAGGAGGCGGTCGCCGCCTGACGCTCGAATCCCCTCACGGCGGCGGTGCGGACCACCCCTTCCGCGCCGCCGCCGACTCCCGCCGGAGCCGGTTCCAGGTTGGGCAACCACAGGCTGCCTGCCGCCAGCGGGCGGCAACCCGCCGAGTCGGACTCCGTCGGTCGTGTCAAGGCCCGGCGATCAGTCGTGGGCAGCCCCGTAGAGGGCCCGTCGCGGCAGACCCGTCGCACCGGCCACGCGCTTGGCGGCGTCGGCGCGGGCGACACCGTCGGCGACCAGGCGCTCGACCTCTGCACGGGCCGCGTCGAGCGATTGGGCGGGGTCGGCGGCTGCGACCTGGGCTCTCCCCCGCCCCCAGCCCACCACGATCACGACCTCGCCGCGCGCGGGGATCCTCCCGTCGGCGGCCTGCTCGGCGAGCTCGCCCAGGGAACTGCGGGCGACCTGCTCGTGGAGCTTCGTGAGCTCGCGGCACACGGCGCCCGCGCGATCCGACCCGCACACGGCCGCGAGTTCCCGCAACGTGGCCGCCAGCCTCCCGGGCGCCTCGAACAGGACGGCGCCCCGCTCGTCGGCGGCGATCGCGGCGAGGGCCTCCTTGCGCTCCCGGCCGGAACGCGCGATGAACCCCTCGAACGACCAGCGCGGCCCGGCAACCCCGGACGAGGCGACAGCGGCGAGCACCGCGGACGCGCCGGGGATCGCCACGACGCTGCCGCCCGCTTTCGCCCACGCGGCGACCAGCCCCTCGCCAGGATCCGACACGACGGGGGTGCCGGCGTCCGTGACGAGCGCGAGGTCCCCGCCGGCGCCGAGGTGCGCGAGCAGATCGCGCTCGCGAGCCGGGCCGCTCTGCGCGTGGTAGGACACCGTCCGGGTCGTGATCTCGTAGCGGTCGAGGAGGCGGCGCGTGATCCGCGTGTCCTCCGCGGCGATCAACGGGACGGCACGCAGCGTCTCGATCGCCCGGACCGTGACATCGCCCAGGTTCCCGATCGGCGTGGCGACGATGTAGAGCGTCCCGCCCACCGCCGGTCCCGGGGCTGCGCGCCCGCCCACGCTAGACCTTCGCCGAGCCGGGCCGGCGCCGCGGGTAGAGGTAGTCCACGCCCGCCGTCCTGGGCCCGAGCTTCGCGATCGGCGGCACCTGGCGCTTGAACTCCGCCCCCGCGATCATGCGGTCCACGCGCTCGACGAGGGCCTGGTCGAAGCCCATCGCCACCATGTCGCCCACGCTCCGCCGCCGGTCCACGCGCCAGAACAGCAGGCGGTCGAGGACCGGGTAGCTGAACCCGGCCTCGGCCTCGTCCGTCTGGCCGGGCCACAGGTCCGCCGAGGGCGCCTTGCGGATCACCGCCTCGGGCACGCCCACAGCTGCGGACAGCTGCCGGACCTGGCTCTTGTAGAGGTCGCCGATGGGGTTGAAGGCGCAGGCCGAATCGCCGAACAGCGTCGTGTAGCCGATGAGCGACTCGGTCTTGTTGCCCGTGCCGACCACGAGCCCGCGCCACGTCACGGACCGGTCGTAGAGCGTCGCCATCCGCATCCGGGCCATGAAGTTGCCGCGCCGGAGCGCGGACGCCTCGAGCGACCCGGGACCACCCTCGCCTGCGAACCCGTCCGCCCCGAAGTACCCGTCCACCATCCCGGTGATCTCGACCAGCTCGGACGCGCACCCCAGCGCCGCGACAACCGCCTCGGCGTCGCCCTGGGAGGCCGGCGAGGAGGTCCGGTACGGCATCATCACGCACAGCAGGCGCTCGGGGCCGATGGCCTCGGCGACGAGGTACGCCACGAGCGCCGAGTCGATCCCACCCGAGAGCCCGAGTACGGCCCGCTCGAACCCGGCCTGGCGCAGCTGGCCTCGGATGAACTGGGCGATGACGCGGCGGGCGACGCCGGTGTCGATCGCGAGCTCGGCGGGCAGCTCGAACATCGGCTCGCCGGCTGGCGCCTCGGTCTCGTTCGCCGTCACGACCGGCCGTCCTCGCCGAGTTCGGCCCGGTCAGCCACGATGCGGCCCCACTCGCGCTCGATCAGCTCAGGCCGCTCGTCGCGCAGCAGCGGCAGCGTGATCCGTTCGCGGCGCACGTCGGAGAGGTCGATGTCCGCGACGAACAGCCCCTCCTCGAACATCGGCGCGCTGAAGATCGCGGCGCCGGTCGGGCCGATCACCTCCGACCCGCCCCAGAACGAGAGCGACTCGTCCACGCCGACACGGTTGCAGAACACCACGAACGACGTCGTGAGCTGCGCGTAGGTGCGCATCAGCGTCCGCCACGACGCCGCGGTGCCCAGGCCCACCTCGTGGGTGGACGCGAGGTCGCGGCCCGGCGATGACGACACGTTGATCAGCAGCTGCGCCCCGTCCAGCGCGAGCAGCTGTGGCGTGGACACGTGCCAGAAGTCCTCGCACACCGCGAGCCCCACGCCGACGCCCAGCCGCGACGGGGTCGCCCGCACCATGTCGCCCGGCGCGAAGAACCGGCGCTCGTCGAACAGCCCGTACGTGGGCAGGAACACCTTCCGGTGGACATGCGCCACCACCCCGTCCTCGAGCAGCGCGGCGGCGATGAACAGCCGGTGGTCCGCCGACTCCTCCACGAACGACACGACCGCCGACAGGCCGTGCGACGCCGTGGCCAGTGCGGCCAGCCGTGGATCGTCGAGCCGCATCGCCACCTCGGCCGCGAGGTCCTGGAGCTGGTACCCGGTGAGTCCGAGCTCGGGGAACACGACGAGGCCGGCCGCCCGGTCTCGGGCCTCGGCCATCAGCTCGTGGTGGTGCGCGAGGTTGGCCTCGAGGTCCCCGAGACGCGGCGCGATCTGGGCGAGGGCGATGCGGAGCGGCTGCACGCCCTCGAGTCTAGGCCCCCGGAGTCTGCGGCGCGGCCGGGGGCGGCGCGACGGCGGTCGTCGCGGGCGACAGGTGCGGTGTGACCGGTGACGTTGGCGCGGCGCGCCGGCCGATCGACTGGATCTGCTCCTTCGAGCCCTGGACGTCCTCCGCGAAGTGGCAGGCGACTGCGTGGCCCGCGGCCAGGTCGCGCAGCTGCGGATCGTCCTCGGTGCAGCGCGCCGGGTTGCCGAGTCGCTCCCGGAGCCAGCAGCGAGTGTGGAAGCGGCATCCGGACGGCGGCGACGCCGGGGACGGGACGTCGCCGCGCAGGATGATCCGCCGGCGGCTGCCCTCCACGACCGGATCGGGGATCGGGATGGCCGACAGCAGCGCCACCGAGTAGGGGTGCAGCGGCTCGCGGTTGAGGTCCCGCGACGAGGCGAGCTCGACCACCTTGCCCAGGTACATCACCGCGATCCTGTCGCTGATGTGGCGAACGACCGACAGGTCGTGCGCGATGAACAGGTAGGTCAGGTTGAACTCGCCCTGCAATCGCTCGAGCAGGTTGATGATCTGGGCCTGGATCGAGACGTCGAGGGCGCTGATCGGCTCGTCCGCCACGATCAGGTCCGGGTTGACCGCGAGTGCACGCGCCACCCCGATGCGCTGGCGCTGGCCACCCGAGAACTCGTGCGGGTACCGGTTGCCGGCGTCGGGACGGAGCCCGACGGTCGCCAGGAGGTCGCGCACCTTCGCCTGCCGCTCGCGCCCGGTCCCGATGTGGTGGATGTCCAGCGGCTCGCCGATGATCCCTGCGGCCGTCATCCGGGGGTTGAGGGACGCGTACGGGTCCTGGAAGATCATCTGCATCCGCCGCCGGATGGCTCGCAGCGCCGGCCCGTCGAGCGTCGCGATGTCCTGGCCGTCGAACAGCACCCGGCCGGCGGTCGGCCGGTAGAGCCGCAGCACCGCCCGGCCGAAGGTGCTCTTGCCGCATCCGGACTCGCCCACCAGGCCCAGCGTCTCCCCCCGCCGCAGGGAGAGCGAGACGCCGTCCACGGCGCGCACGTCGCCGATGTGCTTCTCGAACAGGATCCCCTGCGTGATCGGGAAGTAGACCTTGAGCTCGGACACCTGGACAAGGGTGTCCTGTGCCGGGCGCGTGGCGTTCGTTCCTTCGCTGACGAGGGCGGAGCCGATCATCGGGAGGCGCTCCCGCTCGCCGTGGCGCTGGCAGGCCGCACGGCAGCCTGGCTGGCTGGCGGCGGCGCGGGCACGAAGTCGGGATCCAGGGGCGACCCCGCTGCCGCCTCCTCGGCCGTCGGCCGGTTCCAGCAGGCGATCCGGTGCGTGGCAGCGGGCCCGGTGGTCCGGACGGCCTCGCCGGGGGCCAGGGGCAGGTACGGCTCGAGTGGGGGGATCTCGGTCCAGCAGCGATCGATGCGCCAGGCGCAGCGGGGCGCGAACTGGCAGCCGACCGGCTGCCGCCGGAGGTCGGGCGGCACGCCCTCGATCGGGATCAGGGGCTCGTCCGCCGCGGCGTCCAGCCGCGGGATCGAGTGGAGCAGCCCAACCGTGTAGGGATGCCGGGGCGTGGCGAACAGGTCGGCTGTCGTCGCCGCCTCGACGACGAAACCCGCGTACATGACGTTGATCCGGCTGGTCATCCCGGCCACGACGCCCAGGTCGTGGGTGATCAGGATGACCGCGGTCGCCTGCTCGTGCGTCAGGCGCTGCAGGAGCTCCAGGACCTGCGCCTGGATCGTGACGTCCAGGGCCGTCGTGGGCTCGTCGGCGATGAGCAGCTTGGGCTCGAGCGCGAGCGCCATGGCGATCATCACGCGCTGCCGCATGCCGCCGCTGAACTGGTGCGGGAAGTTGCGCAGCCGGGCGGCGGCCTCGGCGATGCCCACCATGCCCAGCAGCTCGATCGCGCGCTTGCGGGCGTCCGCCTTCGTGACCGGCCGGTGGGCCTGGATCGTCTCGACCATCTGCTCCTCGATGGTGAGGACCGGGTTCAGGCTCGTCATCGGATCCTGGAAGATCATCGCGATGTCGCGGCCACGCAGGTCGCGCATCGACGCCTCGTCCAGCTTCGTCAGGTCCAGGCCGTCGAACGCCACCTCGCCGCGCTCGATGAAGCCGGCCGGCTCAGGCAGCAGCCGCATGATCGCGAGGTTGGTGACGCTCTTGCCGCAGCCCGACTCGCCCACCAGCCCGATCGTCTCCCCCTCGTCGACGTCGAGCGAGACGCCGTTGACGGCGTGGACCGTCCCGTCGTGGGTGCGGAACCGGACCGTGAGGTCGCGGACGGAGAGCAGCATCGTTCCTACCGCTTGAGGCGCGGGTCGATGGACTCGCGGAGCCCGTCGCCGAGGAGGTTGAAACCGATCGCGCTGACCACGATCGCGATCCCGGGGAACAGGATCAGGTAGGGCGCCGACTGCAGGAACCGCGCGGAGTCGGTGAGCATCTCGCCCCACTCCGCCACCCGGGGGTCGCCCGGCCCGAGGCCCAGGAAGCCGAGGCCCGCCACGTCGATGATGGCGGTCGCCATCGCCAGCGTCGCGGCCACGATCAGCGGCGTGAGGGCGTTGGGCATCAGGTGACGCAGCAGGATCCGGGTGGGCGTGGCGCCCTCGGAACGGGCCGCGGTGGCGAAGTCCGCCTCCTTGAGCCCCAGCAGGCTGCCGCGCAGCAGGCGGGCGAACATCGGCGCGTAGGCGATCCCGACCGCGAGCATGATCTGCACCTGGCCCTGGCCGAGCCAGGCGACGATCCCGATCGCGAGCAGGATGCCCGGCACGGCCAGGAGCACGTCGGTGACGCGCATCAGCACCGTGTCCACCCTGCCGCCCATGCCCCCGGCGAGGGCCCCCAGGGAAATGCCGACGACCAGCCCGAAGAACACCGCGACGACCCCGACCACGAGGCTGACGCGCGCGCCGTAGACGACCCTGCTGAACTCGTCCCGGCCCAGCAGGTCGGTCCCCATCAGGTGCTGCCATGACGGCGGCTGCTTGCTGGCCGCGATGTTCCCGACCGCGGGGTCGAAGGGCGCGATCAGCGGCGCGAAGACCGCCGTGAACACGAACAGCGCGATGAAGGCGAGCCCCAGCATCGCCGGCCGGTTGCGGGTCAGGCGGCCGAGCGCGTCCCGCCACAGGCCCCGGCTCGCCCGCTCCGGCAGGTCGATGACGAACGACGTGGTCTGAGCGGCCATCTACGAGTACCTGATCCGCGGGTTGAGGAAGGCGTAGCCGATGTCCACCACCAGGTTCACCACCAGGAAGATGACGGCGAAGATGAGGATCAGCGACTGCACGACGATGTAGTCGTGGTTCTGGATCGAGGTGACCACCCACGATCCGACGCCGGGCCAGCCGAACACCGTCTCGGTCAGGACGGCGCCGGCGAGCAGGGACCCGACCTGGAGGCCGATCACGGTGATCACCGGCAGCCACGCGTTGCGCATGATGTGGCGATCGTCGACGCGACGGCTCTTAAGCCCCTTCGCCCGCGCGGTCCGCACGTAGTCCTCGTTGTTGACGTCGATGACGGACGCCCGCGTGATGCGGGTGATGATGGCCAGGGGGATGGACCCCAGCGCGATCGCCGGCAGGATCAGGTGGGTGAACGAATCGAGCACGGCCCTCGGCTGCCCCGTCAGGATCGCGTCGAAGATCGGGAAGTGCGTCACCGACGGCACGTTGAGGCGGGGGTCGCTGGGGCCCAGGGCCGGCAGCCAGTGGAGCTGCACGGCGAACACGAACACCAGCGTGTAGCCCAGGACGAAGATCGGGATGGAGATCCCGAGGAGCGAGATCACGGTCACCAGGCCGTCGATCCAGCTGTTGGGGTGCCGCGCGGCGAGCCGGCCGAGCGGGATGCCGAGCCCGACGGCGAAGGCGAGCGCCCCGAGCGTGAGCTCGACCGTGACCGGGAACCGCAGGGCGAACGTGGCCGTGACTGCCCGCCCGTCCACGAAGCTCGACCCGAAGTTGCCCTGGAGCAGCTGCCCCATGTAGTTGAGGTACTGCACGTAGAGCGGCCGGTCCAGCCCCAGCGTCGCGTGGATCTGCGCCGTCAGCTCGGGGGTCGCGTGCTGGCCGAGGATGGCGACCGCGGGGTCGCCGGGCAGCAGGCGCAGGAACAGGAACAGGATGATGGACAGCCCGAACAGGACGGGGATCGCCCCGAGCACGCGTCGGACGATGAACCTCGCCACGGGCGGACGACATGCCTCCTTTGGCCATGGCCCCCGTGCTCTCGCGAGCCTCGGGGGCCATGATCATGCGTTTGCCTGGTGCGGACGGGACCGGCCCGACAGGCCGGTCCCTCCAGCGCCTCCGGCGATGTCACCGGAGGCGGTGCGTCCTACGGCTGGATCCAGACCGAGTTGAAGTGCTCGGTCCCGTTGCTGGCGCCCACGAAGCCGTGGACCTTGGTCGTGTAGGCGCCTGGGGGCGTCGAGTTGACGATCGGGATGGTGGGCATGTCGGCCGCGATGAGGTCCTGGGCCTGGCCCCACAGCGCGTTGGCCGCATCGGCCGTCGGCGCCTGGAGGGCCTGCTGGAACAGGGTGTTCATCTGGTCGTTCTTGTAGCCGAACTGCGGGTTCGGCTTGCCGCCGACATAGCCGAAGAAGGCGGTGTTGAGGAAGTTGTCCGCGCCGGCCCAGTCGCAGGTCCAGCCGAACAGGAACATCGGCAGGTGGCCGTTGGTGGCGTCGCCGACGTAGCCGGCGTGCCAGTCCTCGGTCTTGAGCGACACCGTGAAGCCGAGCGCCGTGAGGTCCTGGGCGATGGCCTGGGCCTCATTCTTGGGATCGGGCATGTACGGGCGGACGACGTTCGAGGGGTAGTACAGGTCGATCTTGAGCTGGTCAGCCGTGAGGCCGGCCTTGGCCAGGGAGGCCTTGGCGGCCGTCACGTCGTAGGTCGGCAGGGTCTGGGCCTTGAAGCCGATCGTGGCGGGCGGCATCCAGCTCTGGGGGATCTTGCCCTGGCCCGCATACAGGGCGTCGATGATGCCCTGCTTGTTGATTGCCTGGGCAATCGCGAAGCGGACGTCCTTGTTGGCGTAGATGGTCGTGGTCGCGGCGCCGCCGGCCTTGCTCTGGAGCGCCTGGTTCAGGCCGAGGTACCCCATGTTGCAGGAGTCGCCGCGGTTGATGATGGACAGCCCGGCGCCCTGCGCCGTCGCCACGTCTCCGGGCGCGATCGCGAACGCGAGGTCGACGCTGCCGGCCTGGAGGGCCTGGATCGTCGCCGTCGAGTCGCCGATCGGCTTGAAGGTGATCTGGTCAACGTGCGCCGCGTTGGCGGTGTCCCAGTAGTTGGGGTTCTTCACCAGGGTGACGTGGTCGCCCGGGACCCACTCCTTGAGCACGAACGGGCCGGTGCCGACCATGCTCGTGCCCTTGCCCTGGGCGTAGTTGTTGTTGGCCAGCGGGGTGGTGTCGGCCTTGGCCGCCTGCAGCGCCGTCGGGCTCTGGATGCCGAAGACCTGGAGGGTCTGCGCCAGGAGGAAGTTCGACTGCGGCGCCTTGAGCGTCATGACGACGGTCGTGTCGTTGGGGGCATCGACGGACACGATGTTGGAGTCCGCGCCGAAGCCCCCGAAGACCGCGCCGTAGTAGTACGCGTTGTCCTGGAGGTCGCCCTTGGGATAGTTCTTCCAGCGGTCGTAGTTGAACTTCACGGCAGCGGCATTGAACGGCGTGCCGTCGGAGAAGGTCACGCCCGTGCGCAGGGTGAAGGTGTAGGTCTTGCCGTCGGCGCTGACCGTCGGCATGGACGCCGCCAGCACCGGGATGACCTGGCTGATGGTGCCCGGCGCAAGACCGACCAGGCCCTCGACCACCTGGGTCGCAACGTACAGGGAGTTGCCGTCGCTCACCAGGGAGGGGTCAGCGAAGACCATGTCGCCCTGGAGGGCGACGACCAGGTTGCCGCCATTGACGGCGCCGGCGGACGGCGAGGCGACCGCTGAGGCGGACGCCGAGGGAGCCGACGAGGCCGCCGCCGAGGCAGAAGCGGACGGGGCTGCCGATGGCGCAGCCGACGGGGTCGCCGCCGAGCCACCGCAGGCAGCGACCGCAATGGCGGTCGCCGCGAGCAGCGCTCCCAAGCGGTTACGAGACATCTCTCCTCCTCCTGTTGCCGAGGTATGGACGGTCGCACCGTCAGGCGACCGGCCCGGCGCCGGTTCCTCCGCCATTTGTCGCAGCATCATACCCAGCCCGGCCCTGACCGGGCGGCGGGCGCCACTCGGACGCACGATGCTAGGCTCTCGCCTGGCCGTCGTCCTCCTCGGAGCACCGCGACGGACCCGCTGCCGGAGCCGTCACGCCCGCATGACCCGTCCCAGCCGACTCGCCGTCCTGGTGGCACTCGCGCTCGTTGCGACGGCTGCCTGCGGGCCGGCACCGACGCTGACACCCCCACCCGGCACAAGCAGCGCCCCCGCGACGCCGGCCGCCACGCCCCCCGCCAGTGACGTCCCATTCGCCCCGGTGGCGTGGCCGGTTTCGGGCTCGGCCTGCGGAGCGGGCGGCAGGGTCGGGCGCATCGGGAGGATCGAGGCGACCGACGCCAGGACGGTCGTGTTCACGCTGTGCGCGCCCGATGGCGCCTTCCTCGCCCGCATCGCCCACCCAGCCCTGGGGATCGTGGACGCAGCTGACCTCGCGCGGATCGCGGCGAATCCCGCCAATGCCCGCGACGTGGCCGGACAGGGCAGCTATCGGGTGGTCCTGTGGGGCGCCTCCAACGTGCAGCTCGCACGCGTCGGGGCCGCCTCGGTCAGCGCGGCCTCGCCCACGGTGATCCTGCGCTGGGCCGCCGACGCGGCCACCAGGACGGCCGACTTGGTGGCTGGCGCCGTTGACGGCATCGACGGCCCCACACCCGACGGGCTCACGACCGCGGCCACGAGCCCGGCCCTCACGGTGGTCCCCCGCCCGCTCCTGGCCACCTCGGTGCTCGGGTTCGGCGGAGGCAAGGCGTTCTCGGACGTGCATGTGCGCCACGCGCTCGCTGCCGGGCTCGACATGGGCGCCCTCGCCGACACCGCGTTCCCGGCCGGCTCAGTCGCCGCGGACCACCTGGTCCCCTGCGAGGTGCCCTCGGGCTGCGTCGGCAGCCCGTTCCCTGGCTTCAACGCGCCGTCCGCGGTGGCCATGCTCCAGGCCGCCAAGTTCAGCTTCGACGCCACGTATCCCCTGACCGTCCCCGACGCGCCCATCCCGGGCCTGCCGGATCCGGCTGGCGTGGCGGGTGCCGTGCGCGACCAGTTCGCCGCGAACCTCGGGGTCACGATCGGGGTCACCACGATGCCCGCGGACCAGTTCCGCGCCGCGGTGGACGGCGGCACGCTCCAGGGCCTGTACCTCGACGGCGTGGGCGCGACGCTGGCCGACCCGTCGGCCTTCTACGGGCCGCTGTTCCTCGACCACCCGCTGAGCACCGCCGCGCGCCGCGCCTCCGGGGCGCTGCATGCCCTGGCGACGGCGGCCGCGACCGCCGACCCTGCCGCCCGCGAGGCGGCCTACACGACCGCCGCGGGGTCGCTGCACGACAGCGTGCCGGTGGTGCCGCTCGTCCACCCCGGCGCCGCGACCGTCTTCCAGACCGACGTGCGGGGCGCCGTCGCCTCGCCGCTCGGAGCGGACCCGCTGGGGGGCATGACCGCAGGTGACCGCGGCCAGGTGGTCTTCGAGCAGGCGACGGCGCCTGCAGGGGGCTGGTGCGGCGCCGCGGCCACCGCCGACGACTACCGCCTGTGCGCGCTCGTCACCGACGGGCTCTACGGCTTCGCGCCCGGCACACTCGAGCCGGCGCCCGGTCTCGCCAGCGCCTGCACGCCCAGCGCCGACGCGTCCGTGTGGACGTGCCGCCTGCGCCCATCGCTCTCGTCGGCCGGCCTCGTCCTGGACGCGGCCGACGTCGTGGCCTCGTTCCGCGCCCTGGCGGACCCGACAGACCCCGTCCACCAGGCGCTCGGGGACGCGGCCTTCACGACCTGGGCCAGCCTGTTCGGGTCAGGTTCCGGCGTCCTCGCGACGCCGTCGCCGGGCCCCTCGAGCGCCACCCCGGCACCGCCCTCCTCCGGCGCACCAGTCGCGCCCTCGGCATCGGCCTCGGCGGCCCCGTCCGGCTCGGCCCGCGCGTCGAGCTCCCCGGGGCACAGCACAGGGCCCTGACGCCGCCCGTCGGCCGCTGACGCCGAGCGGCCCGGTCGCAGGGCCGCTCGGCAGGCCCGACACGCCGACCTACGTCGCGCTGCTGGGCACCGGTGCGGAGGAGCTGACCGCGTTCCCGACCGCTGTCGCGCTGATCTCCTCGGTGAAGTGGCAGGCCGCCTGCTGGCCGCCGCCGAGGTCCCGGAGCTCCGGCTCCTCGGCCTCGCACCGCTCCGGCCTGCCCAGCTGCTCGCGCAGCCAGCACCGAGTGTGGAACCGGCAGCCGGACGGCGGGTTGGCCGGCGACGGGATGTCGCCCTTGAGGATGATCCGCTTCTTGCGGCGGTGCGGGTCCGGCTCGGGGACGGCCGAGAGCAGGGCCACGGTGTACGGGTGGCGCGGATTCGCGTAGATGTCGTCGACGTTGGCGAGCTCGACCATCTTGCCCAGGTACATCACGCCGACGCGATCGCTGATGTGCTCGACCACCGCCAGGTTGTGCGCGATGAACAGGTAAGTCAGGCCCAACTCGACCTGGAGGTCGTTGAGCAGGTTGAGGACCTGGCTCTGGATCGACACGTCCAGGGCCGACACGGGCTCGTCGCAGACGATGAAGTCGGGGTGCAGCGCGAGGGCCCGGGCGATGCCGATGCGCTGCCGCTGCCCGCCCGAGAACTCGTGCGGGTAGCGGTGGATGTGGCTCTGGTTCAGGCCCACCCGGTTGAGCATGTCGCGGACGAGCGCCTCGCGCTCCTTCTTGTCCTTCATGCCGTGGACGAGGGGCCCCTCGCCCACCAGCTCGCCCACGCTCATGCGCGGGTTGAGGCTGGCATACGGGTCCTGGAACACGACCTGCATGTTCTGGCGGACCTTCTTCATCGCCTCCTTGCTGGCGTAGAGCGCTTGGCGCTGCGGCTTCTCGCCCTTGGCGGGAATGTCGAACAGGACCTGCCCGTCCATCACGACGCGGCCCGAGGTGGCAGGGAGCAGCCGGAGGATGACCTTGCCGAGCGTCGTCTTGCCGCAGCCCGACTCGCCCACCAGGCCGAGGGCCTCGCCGCGCTTCACGCTGAAGCTGACCCCGTCAACGGCCTTCACAGCGCCGATGTTCGAGACGCCCAGCAGGCCGCCCCGGATCTCGAAGTGCTTGACCAGGTTGTCCACCCGGACCAGGGTGTCGGCCTCGGAGACGCCGACCGACCCCACGGCCGGGGGCTGGGTCAGGGTGTTGGGAGCGCGCATCTCGGTCACGGGTTGACCACCGTCAGGGTCTGGGCGGCCGACTCGGCCTCGGCGGCCGTGGGCGCCTCGCCCAGCTCGGGCCTGCCGCCGTCAGGGGCGATCCAGCAGCGCGACACGTGACCGGGGGTGATCTCGCGGAGCGGCGGCTGGTTGTCGCAGATGGGCATCGCGTACGGGCAGCGCCGCTTGAACAGGCAGCCCGAGGGGAGGTTGAGCGGGTTGGGCACCACGCCCTTGATCACCTCGAGCCGCTCCTGGCGATGCCCCATCCGCGGGATCGACGCCAGCAGGCCCCGGGTGTACGGGTGGTGCGGATGGTCGAACACCGTGACCGCGTCCGATGCCTCCACGATCTTGCCCGCGTACATCACCGCGACGTCGTCCGACATCTCGGCGACGACGCCCAGGTCGTGGGTGATGAGCATGATCGCCATGCCGTTCTTCTCGCGAAGGGCCTTCATGAGCTCGAGGATCTGCGCCTGGATCGTCACGTCGAGCGCCGTGGTGGGCTCGTCGGCCACCAGCAGCTCGGGATCGGTGGACAGCGCCATGGCGATCATCACGCGCTGGCGCATGCCGCCCGACAGCTGGTGGGGGTGCTCCCCCGCCCGGCGTTTGGCGTCTGGGATCCCCACCTGGCCGAGCATCTCGACGGCCCGGTCCCAGGCGGCCTTCTTGGGGATGTTGCTGTGCTCGGCGACGGCCTCGGCGATCTGGTCGCCGCAGGTGAACACCGGGTTGAGCGACGTCATCGGCTCCTGGAAGATCATCGAGATCTGGTTGCCGCGGATGTTGCGCATCTCGTCGTCGGGAAGGGTGGTCAACTCCTGACCGTCGAACTTGATCGAGCCGGCCACGATCCGACCGGGCCGCTCGATGAGCCGCATGATCGACAGGGCCGTGATGCTCTTGCCGCAGCCCGATTCGCCCACCACCCCGAGCGTCTTGCGCGGCCGGATCCGGAGGCTCACGCCGTCCACCGCCTTGACCAGCCCGTCGGCGGTGGCGAAGTGGGTCCGGAGGTCCGCGACCTCGAGCAGGGCGTCCTGCTGTCCCCTCGCCTGGGTCATTCCGCTACGCCTCGAGCTTCTGGCGCGGGTCGAGCGCGTCGCGCAGGCCATCGCCCAGGAAGCTCGCCGCGAGGACCACCAGGATCAGCGTGATGCCCGGGTAGTAGATCCACAGCGGCTGGCGGTAGAAGTAGTCCTGCGCGCCGGTCAGCATGTTGCCGAGGCTGGCGTCCGGGGGCTTGATGCCGTAGCCCAGGAACGAGAGCGCGGCCTCCGTGACCACCGCGTCCGCGATCCCGAGCGTGGCCGCCACGAGCACCGGCGCCATCGCGGACGGCACCATGTGGCGGATGATGATCCGCGAGTCGCTGGCGCCGAGCGCCCTGGCGGCCTGGACGAAGTCCGATTCGCGCAGCCGCAGGAACTCCGCCCGGACGAGCCGGGCGGCGGTCGTCCAGCCGGTGATCCCGATGGCCACGATGATCACGACCATCGGCGACACGACGCTCCCGATGAACGCCACCAGCATCAGGATCAGGAAGAACCCCGGCAGCGACAGGACGACGTCGACGATGCGCATCATCAGGTTATCCACCTTGCCCCCGACGTAGCCCGAGATCGAGCCGAAGGCGGTGCCGATGCCGGCGATGATCAGGACGGCGAAGAAGCCGATGATCAGCGACGTCTGGAGCCCCTTCATCAGGCGGAAGAAGATGTTGATGCCCAGGTTGTCATAGCCCAGCGGCGCCGTGATCGAGATCGGGTCAGTGGGACCCCGCGTGAGGTCGGTCAGGTGCCAGGCGTCGCCGCCGATGAACGGGAAGAAGATCGCCGAGAACACGAGGATCGACAGCAGAACCAGGCCGAACACGGCCGTGCGGTTGCGCATGAAGCGCCGCCGCACCAGCTGCCAGTAGGTCTGGACGGAGACGAGGTCCACCTCGTCGAAATCGGTGGCCCCGGCCGGGCTTGCCTCCCCGGGGCGGATGGTCTCGGTGCTGGCCACGGATCTGCCCTCCCCTAGTAGTGGATCCGTGGATCGACGACCGCATACAGGACGTCGGCCAGGAGGTTGCCCATGATCACCATCATGCCGCCGATCATCGTCACGGCCAGCACAACCGGGTAGTCGCGCTCGCCGACGCTCTGGACGCCGAGCCATCCGAGCCCGGGCCATGAGAAGACGGTCTCGGTGATCGCGGCGCCGGACAGCAGGCTCGGGATCGTGAGCCCCAGCAGCGTGACGATCGGGATCAGCGCGTTGCGGAGGGCGTGGCGCCCGATCACGCGCCCGGAGCTCAGGCCCTTGGCCCTGGCGGTCCGCACGTAGTCCTGGCGCAGGACCTCCAGCATCGAGGCGCGCATGTAGCGGCTCCAGCCGGCGATGGAGACCACGGCGAGCGTGGTCACGGGCAGGATCAAGTGGAGGATCATGTCCGGGATGTCACCCTGCTTGCCCAGCGAGTTCTGCCCGTACAGCGGGAGCCACTTGAGGTTGACCGCGAAGAACTGCTTGAGGATCAGGCCCAGCCAGAACGTGGGCATCGCGTAGCCGATGGTCTCGAAGGTGGTGATGAGCCGGTCGGCCCAGCTGTACTGCTTGACGGCCTGCAGGATCCCGATCGGGATCGCGAAGATGACGGACACAACGAGTGACGTGCCCATCAGGAGCAGCGTGCTCGGGATGCGCTGGAAGATCTTGTCCCGCACCGGGCGCCCGTCCGTGAACGAATAGCCCCACGCGAGGTTGTCCCACGGGAACGACCAGAAGTGCGTGAACCAGTTCCAGAACTGGATCGGGAGGGGCTGGTCCAGCCCGTACAGGCGGATGAGGTTCTGGATCATCTCGGGGCTGACCCGGGGGGTTCGGAACTTGTCCACGGGGGAGCCCGGCGTCAGGTAGACGATCAGGAACGAGATGACGGAGATCCCGATCACGATCGGGATGGCCTGAATCAGGCGCCGGACGAAGTAGGTCGCCATCGAAATCGATGCCTCGCTGAGCGCAGAGCCTGACCCAGCAGGCCGCTGGTGAGCGGTTCGTTGGGGGTTGGGACGCGGTTTTCAACGTTCCGGGGCGGGCCGAAGGCCTGCCCCGGAACGTCGTCAGTCACGCGTTGGCGACGCGCCTGCCTGTTACTGGGCGGCGGCCTTCCAGGTGTCGCTGTTCCAGTAGTACAGCGGGCTGGTGAGGTCGATCGTGCCGTCGGTCACGACGCTGTTCGTGCCCGCGGTGATCGACTTGCTGAGCGCCGCATGGGCCTGGTCGGCCCACAGGAAGTAGTACGGGACGTCGTTGTGGATGATCGTCTGGAACTGGCTGTAGATCGTCTTGCGCTGGGCCTGGTCCGTCGTCTGGCGGCCCTGGGTGAGCAGCGCGTCGGCGCTCTTGTTGCACCAGCCGACGAAGTTGTTGGAGTCCGGGCTGGCCTTGGTCGTGATCTGGTCGCAGGCGAAGATCGAGCTGTCGTCCGGGTCGAGGGCCGTGGACCAGCCGCCGAGGTAGGTGTCGAACTTGTTGGGGTACGACAGCAGCGGCAGGAGGACGGTCGAGAAGTCGCTCGGGGCGACCTTGATCTCGATGCCGCAGGTCTTCAGCTGGTCAGCCGCGAGCTGGGCGAACGAGATGCGCTGGGGCTTGCCCGCCCGGACGTACAGGGTCGTGGACAGCCGCTGGTTGCCCTTGGCGTAGATGCCGTCGGAGCCGAGCTTCCAGCCCGAGGACTCGATCAGCGCCTTGGCCTTGACCGTGTCGAGGGTGTACTTGGGGGTGTTCGGGTCGAACGCCCACGAGGCCGGCGGCACATTGGCGAAAACCGGGACGCCCTGGTTGTCCGTGGCCTTGGCCACGGTGGCGTCGTGGTCGATGCACATCGTGAACGCCTGGCGCAGGTTCGGATCGCTGTAGATGTGATCCGAGCGCAGGTTGAAGGCGATGAAGTAGTAGCCGAAGTCGGCGTAGCTGGCCATCTGGATGTTCGGGTCGCTCTGGAGCGCCGCGAGGGCATCGGAGACGACCGCGTACATCCAGTTGACGTCACCCTTCTGCAGGGCGGCGGCTCCGGAGGCCGAGTCCTTGATGATCGGGAAGTAGAAGTTGGCCGGGGCGACCGGGCCGGCGTAGTAGTTCGGGTTCGCGGTCAGCTGAACGGACTGTCCGCTCTGGTAGCTGGCGAACACGTACGGGCCGGTGCCGACGGGCTTCTGCTGGAAGTCCAACAGGCGGAACGCGGCCGCGATCTGGTCGTTGGCCTGCGAGGTCAGCGACGTGTTGAGGTCGGTCAGGGCGTTGAACAGCGCCTGGCCGTAGCCGGTGTTGTCCGTGGACCCGTCGGCGTTCTTGAACAGGTTCTTGTCGAGCTGGCCGACCAACTGGACACCAGCGCCCGTGAGGATCGTCTCCATGTCGGTGACGTAGGTCGCGTAGTCGCAGGTGGCCGGGGCCGGCGGCGGGGTGGCCGGCGGGGTGGCAGTCGGCGTGCACTCCTTGGCCGTGGTGGCCGCGGTGATCTTGTCGAGCAGCGCCTTGACGGCCGTCGGGTCGGCCTTGGCCGAGCCGGTCTGGAACCTCGCGTACGAGTCCATGACGGCCTTCTGGGGCATGATCGGCGTCGGGAGGTCCGTGACGAGGAACGGCGCGAACTTGGCCTTCAGCGTGAAGACCACGGTGGTCGGGTCAGGCGCGGCGACCGCGGCGACGTTCGTCTGGATGTCCGAGCAGAAGCTCGGGATGAAGGTGCAGTTCTTCGACGCGGCGAGGTCGAACGTGAACTTCACGTCCGCTGACGTGAAGTCCGAGCCGTCCTGCCACTTGATGCCGGTCTTGAGCTTGATGGTCCACGTGAGACCGTCGGCGCTCACCTGCGGCAGGTCCGTCGCCATGTCCGGGACGACCGCGAGCTTGTTGTTGACGCGGTACATGCCCGTGTAGATCTGCCCCACGATGTAGCTCGTCGGCAGGTCCGTGTACGCCAGCGAGAAGTACGTCGGCTCGGCATCCATGACCATCTTGAGGTCAGCGGACGCCGGGGCGGCGGACGGGGCCGTGGACGGCGTCGTGGACGCCGCATTGGACGGCGCCGTGGACGCCGCAGTGGACGGGGCAGTGCTGGCCGTCGGCGACGCCGTGGAGCTGCCGCAGGCAGACACCACAATGGCGAACGCGCCGATCAGGCCGAGATACCGCCTTCTCAACGTCATCGACCTTCCTCCTCCTAGTAACGCCTTTCCCCTGGGTCGGCAGTGGCTGCCGCCTCGATGCAGGGGCGGTTCATCGCACGCGCAGGCAGACTCGTCCGCCCCGCGTGAGCGTGGCCGCATTATAGGTGCCGGTCAATTGCCAGCGTCAAACCCCTGCGGCGCTCCCCCGACGTGCCCGCCGCCCCCTCGACCATCGGACCCGATGGGTCAGTCCCCGCAGGGTCGCTCGACGCCGGTCATGCCGCGCCAGCGCAGGTTGGGCTGGCGGGCGGCCGCCGCCTCGTCGAGGCGCCGGACCGGGGCGTCGTGCGGCGCGGAGGTGACCAGCTCGGGGTCGTCGTCCGCCTCGCGGGCGATCTCGAGGAGCGCCGCGATGAAGCCGTCGAGGGTCTCGAGCGACTCGGTCTCGGTGGGCTCGATCAGCATCCCCTCGTCAACCGTCAGCGGGAAGTAGATCGTGGGCGGGTGGTACCCCTTGTCGATGAGCCGCTTCGCGATGTCCAGCGTGCGGACGCCAGTCCGGTGCTTGATCTCGGACGCGGAGGCGACGAACTCGTGCTTGCACGCCCGCTCGAACGGCACGACGTACGTGCCCGACAGGCGGGCCTTCATGTAGTTCGCGGCCAGGACGGCGTCGTCGGACACCTCGCGGAGCCCCGTTCCACCATGCGCGCGCAGGTAGGCGTAGGCCCGGATCAGCACGCCGGTGCTGCCGAAGAAGCTCCGGACCCGGCCGATCGTGAGGGGCCGCTCCCCATCCCGCTCCAGGCGGAACGAGCCGTCGGGCGCCTGCAGGACGCGCGGGCTGGGCAGGAACGGCACCAGCAGCTCGCGGACGCCCACCGGCCCGGCGCCCGGACCCCCGCCGCCGTGGGGTGTCGAGAACGTCTTGTGGGTGTTGAAGTGCATCACGTCGAAGCCGGCCTGGCCGGGGCGGAACCGGCCGAGGATGGCGTTGAGGTTCGCGCCGTCCATGTACGCGAGGGCGCCGGCAGCGTGGGTGGCCTCGAGCAGCTCGCCCACGCGCGCCTCGAACAGGCCCAGCGTGGACGGGTTGGTGATCATGATGGCGGCCGTCCTCGGCCCCAGGGCCGACCGGAAGGCCGCGATGTCCACGCCGCCGTCGGGCGCGGACGGGATGGTGACCGTCTTGAATCCGGCCATCGACGCCGTCGCCGGGTTGGTGCCGTGCGAGGAGTCCGGGACCAGCACCTCGGTCCGCTCCAAGTCGCCTCTGGCGCGGTGGTAGGCGCGAATCATGAGGATGCCGGTGAGTTCGCCCTGGGCGCCGGCTGCGGGCTGGAGCGTGACCGCGGCCATCCCGCTGATCTCAGCCAGCATGGCCTCGAGCTCGAACAGGAGCGCCAGGGTGCCCTGCGACGCCGCGTCCGGGGCGAGCGGGTGGAGGCCCGCGAAGCCGGGCAGGCGGGCCGCCCACTCGTTGAGCTTGGGGTTGTACTTCATGGTGCACGAGCCGAGCGGGTAGAAGCCGGTGTCCACGGAGTAGTTGAGCGTCGAGAGGTTCACGTAGTGGCGCACGACCTCGGGCTCGGAGAGCTCGGGCAGCGCTGGCGGCGTGATGCGCCGGGCCGAGGCCGGGATGCGGTCGAGCGCGTCGGCTGGCGGGTGCGGGATCTTGCCGCCTCCGCGGCCGGGCCGCGAGAGCTCGAAGATCGTGGGCTGCAGCTTCTCGCCCACGACGCTCACGCGGCGCCTCCGGCCAGCTCGGCGCGGAGCGCGTCCGCGAATGTGGCGATGTCGGCCGGGGTCGTGACCTCGGTGGCGCACACGAGGAGCCCGTCGGCGAGCGACGGGTCGGCGGGCAGGAGCTCCGCGAGCGGGATGCCGGCCAGGACGCCCCGGTCGAGCAGCCGCGCGTGGACCCGCCGCGCGTCCGGCACGCGGACGGCGAACTCGTTGAGGTACGGCCCGGCGTGGAGCCGCGGCGCGCCGGCGGCGGCGAGGGCCGCCTCCAGCTCCGACGCCCGCGCGGCGCCCAGGGCGGCCACGTCGCGGAGCCCGTGGGGGCCGATCGCCGCGAGGTAGATCGCCGCCGCCAGCGCCAGCAGCGCCTGGTTGGTGCAGATGTTGGACGCGGCCTTCTCCCGCCGGATGTCCTGTTCGCGGGCGCGCATGGTCATCACGAACGCGCGCCTGCCCTCGAGGTCCCGGGTCAGGCCCACGAGGCGGCCCGGGATCTGCCGGATGAGGGGCTCGCGGCACGCGACGATGCCCAGGTACGGCCCGCCGTACTGGAGCGGGATTCCCAGGGGCTGGCCCTCGCCGCAGGCGATGTCGGCGCCCGTCTCGCCCGGGGTCGCGAGGACCGAGAGCGACACGGGCTCGATGACGTGGACCAGCAGGGCGCCCGCGCCGTGGGCGAGCGCCCCGATCCGGGGCAGGTCCTCGAGCAGGCCGAGCACGTTGGGGTTCGCGGCGACGACGCCCGCGACCGGGGCGCCGTCGGCCAGCATGGACTGCAGCGCCGCGAGGTCGGTGGTGCCGGCCTCGGGCCCCTCGACGGCGAGCGGAACCTCGTCCACGCGCAGGCCCGCGCCGTCGGCGTAGGTCTCGAGCGTGCGCCGGTAGTGCGGGTGGACGCCCCGCGAGACCAGCAGCCGCTCGCGCCCGGTCGCCCGGCAGGTCATCAGCGCCGCCTCGGCCGTGGCCGCCCCGCCGTCGTAGTGGGACGCCGAGACGACGTCCATCCCGGTGAGCTCCGCGAGCAGGCTCTGGTACTCGTAGATGGACTGCAGCGTCCCCTGGCTGACCTCGGGCTGGTACGGCGTGTAGGCCGTGTACCACTCTCCCCGGAGCAGCATCTGGTCCACCGCGGCGGGCGTCCAGTGGCGGTAGGCGCCGGCGCCGAGGAAGCTGGCAAGGTCCGTCCGGTTGCGCGACGCGAGCTCGAGCAGCCGCGCCGTGAGGGCCAGCTCGGGCTCGGGCGGGTCCATGCGGAGCGGGCTGGAGCGGAGCGCCTCGGGGATGTCGTCAAAGAGCCGGTCGACGGAATCGACGCCGACCGCCTCGAGCATTCGCGCCCGGTCGTCCGCGGAGTGCGGACCATACGGCATGGTCAGCCCTCGGCGGTCAGCTGCTCGTAGGCCTCGGCCGCGAGCAACCCGTCGAGCTGCCCGGCGTCGGCGACCTTGACCCGCAGCATCCACCCCTCACCGTACGGGTCGGTGTTGACGAGCTCGGGCCGGCTGCCCAATGCCTCGTTGGTGGCGACGACTTCGCCCGACACGGGGGCGAACAGGTCGGACACGGCCTTCACGGACTCGACCACGCCGAACGTCGCGTGCTGGGCCAGGGTGCGACCGACCGCGGGCAGCTCGACGAACACGACGTCGCCGAGCTGGTGGGCCGCGAACTCCGTGATGCCCACGGTGGCCACGTCGCCCTCGACGCGGACCCACTCGTGGTCCTTGGTGTAGCGCAGGTCGCCGGGGACCATCAGACTGAACCTCGCTAGTGTCGCGGGTCCCGGGGGCCGCGGCAACGGCGCGGGGACGAGCGGCGGTTTGGCTCGCCCGGAGATCAGGCCGGGCGCTTGTAGAACGGGAGCGGCACGACCTCGGCTGCGACCGGGGCGCCGCGGATCTCGACTGCCAGCATCGTACCGACTTCCGAATGCGCCGTGGGGACGTACCCCATCGCGATCGGCTGGCCGAGCGTGGGCGACATCGTGCCCGACGTCACCGCACCGGCCGGCGCGCCATCCACCAGGATCGGGTAACCGTGGCGGGCGATGCCCCGCCCCCGGAGGACGAGCCCCACGAGGCGGCGGGCGGTCCCGTCGCGGGCGACTCTCTCGAGTGCCTCGCGGCCCACGAATGGCCCGGGCTTGCCCAGCTTCACGACGCGCCCGAGCGATGCCTCGTACGGGTTGGTCGAGCGGTCCAGCTCGTTGCCGTAGAGCGGCATGCCGGCCTCCAGGCGAAGCGTGTCCCGGGCTCCGAGGCCCACCGGCACCAGGCCGCGGGGCTGCCCGGAGGCGAGCATCGCGTCCCACACCTCGTGCACGCGCCCGACATCCGCGAACACCTCGAACCCGTCCTCGCCGGTGTAGCCGGTCCTTGCGATCAGCGCGGGGACGCCGGCCACCGTGCCCTCGGCAATGCCGTAGTACGGGATGGCGCCGAGGTCCGCACCCGTGAGCGGACCGAGGACGTCCAGCGAGCGCGGGCCCTGCACCGCCACCAGGCCCGTGGCCAGCGACCGGTCGTCGAGAACCGCCTCGAAGCCGTCGATGCGGCGTGCCAGCTCGTCCGAGACCGTCCGTGCGTTCGACGCGTTGGCGACCACCATGAACCGCTCCGGCCCGAGCCGGTAGACGATGAGGTCGTCGATGATCCCGCCGTCCTCGGCGACGATCTGCGAGTACTGCGCGCGCCCGACACTGAGCGCCGGCGGGTCTGTGATCAGCGCGGCCGCGAGCGCGGCGCCTGCCTCCGCGCCCTCGACCACGAGCTCGCCCATGTGCGAGAGGTCGAACAGGCCGGCGGCCGAACGGGTGGCCCGGTGCTCATCGAGGATGCCGGCGTACTGGATGGGCATCAGCCAGCCGGCGAAGTCAACGACCTTGGCGCCGAGCGCCTCGTGCCGGTCGAGCAGGGGCGTGGGCTGCGGGACGGGATGGGGAGCTTCGGTCATGCCTCGGGGGTCTCCTGCGTGGCGGCGCCCGGGAACGGCCCGCCGGCCGCGGCGCTGCCAGCGCGGGCGACGAGCGCCCGTTCCGTCTCGAAGGTGAGGAGCGTGGAGGCGTCGTCGAAGCCGATCCAGCGCACCTCGTCGAACTCGTGGTCGTGGCGCGTCAGGTCACCGCCCGTGGGCGCCATCAGGTAGTAGTGGACCGTCTTGTGGATCCGCGTCCGGCCCTGGACGAAGGCGTAGTCGATCGAGTCGAAGGGGCGGACGATCTCGACCAGCAGCCCCGTCTCCTCGGTCACCTCGCGGCTCGCCGTCTGCTCGGTGGTCTCGCCCGGGTTGGGCGTGCCCTTCGGCAGCGTCCAGGTCACCGTGTCCCGATCACGCCTGCGGCGGCCCACCACCAGCTGCGGCGCGCCGGCCACGAACCGGATGACGATCCCACCCGCGGAGGTGGCGGTCCCCTGCCTCAGGCGCGCCACGCCGGGGCCACGGAGGGGCGCCGCGGGCCGGCGCCGCGGGCCGTGCGGGTCCACGACATCGACGCCGCCTGCCGCGGCCGGACTCCGGCCAGGGCGCGGTCAGCCTCGATCACCGGCGTGCGCCACTGGGCGCGCAGCTCGGTCAACGGGCCCATCTCGGTCTGCCGCAGCACGGTGTGCCCTGACGGCGCCGACTGGAACCGGGGCCCGAAGCCGAGCCCGAGGCGCCGCTCGCGCGCCCTGGGCGTCGCGTGGACGAACCGGGCGGGCCATGCCCCGTGAAGGGCGGTGAGGCTGTGCATGTCCGCATCGTACCGCGTCAGGAGTCCCCCGCAAGTGCGGTCCGGAGCCGTTCTGACTGTTCTGGTGACAGCGCGCCACGCCGCGCCGCGATGGCGACGTCCCGCGCCACCAGGGCGCGGTAGACGGGCAGGGCGTCCGGCGCCCCCGCTCGGAGCGCAGCCGTGTGCGCGGCGAGCGTCCCTGCATCCCCGCGCGTCGCCGGGCCGGTCAGCGCGGCGTCGATTCCGAGGGCCCGGGCGTTGGCGATGGTCTGCTCGACGAGGGGCAGGTAGATGCGCAGCGCGCCGGCCTCGTCCAGGCCGAGCGCCCCGGCGACCTCCCGGATCGTGTCCAGCAGCGCGTCCACGCCGCCCGCCGAGAGCACGGCCGCCGCATGGTAGGCGGCCTTGGTGCCGGGCGCCAGGCGCACCGGCGACCCTCCGATCGCCTCGGCCATGTCGCCCAGGTGGGCGGCGAGATCGTCATCGCCCTCGACGGCGATAGTCGCCCCGTGGAGCGCCGCGAGCGCGCCGTCGAGGTCCGCGAACGCGACGAGCGGGTGGAACGCTCCCGCCTGCGTCCCGGCGGCAAGCGCCGGTGCCAGCGCCTCGGCACCCAGGAGGCCGCTGGTGTGGATGATCGCCTGCCCCGCGTACAGGCGGAGCGTGGCGGCGAGGGGCCTGATCACGTCGTCGGGGACGGCGAGGATCACCAGTTCCACGTCGTCCACGAGGGGCGTCGCCTCGATGAACACGCGGACGTTCGGCACGTGCTCGCTGAAGCGCGCCCTCCGGCCCGCGTCCCGCGACGCCACGCCACCGACCGGCCAGCCCGCCCTCGAGAGCGCGACGCCGAGCGCGAGCCCAACCGGCCCCGCCCCGACGATCCCGACCACCGGCCGCTCGCCGGTGCCCGAGTGCGCGTGGGGGTGCGTGTGGTCGGATGCGTGCTCTAGGTCGCCATGGCGGTGCGTGGCCGCGCCCGCAGGGTCGAGGTCGATGCCCTCGGCCTCGAGCGCGTCGAACGTCGCCTCGTGCGCGGCCAGGCGCTCTGCGCGCACCCGGCGCTCGGCCGCCTCCATCTCGTCCCAGGCCTTCATCGCCGTTCCTCACCGCCCCAGATGCGCGCGCGGTACACTTCCGCGCGTCGAGTGTAGCGAGCGGTTCGAGGGCGCACCCTCATCGCCCGGTCCCCACCAGCGGAGATCTGAGCATGCCCGTGCACAACGCCTTCGGCGCCCGCGCCTCCCTCGGCCAGGGCCTCCCCGACCTCTACCGCCTCGACGCGCTGAGGCGTGCCGGCCTGACCACGGGCGTGGACCTCGGCCGCGCGCCGATGACCCTCAAGATCCTGCTCGAGAACGCCCTCCGTCACGCCGGCGGCGGCATCGTCCGCGAGGAGGATGTGGCGACGCTGGCGGGCTGGGGGCCCGGAGCGTCAGGCGAGGCCGAGGTGCCGTTCATGCCCTCGCGCGTGGTCCTCCAGGACTTCACGGGCGTCCCAGCGGTGGTGGACCTGGCGGCGATGCGCGATGCGATGGCGGCACTCGGCGGCGATCCTGCGCGCGTCAATCCCCTCGTCCCCGCGGACCTGGTGATCGACCACTCCGTCCAGATCGACGCCTGGGGCGGGTCGGGCGCCTTCGCGTTCAACGTGGAGCGCGAGTACGAGCGCAACGCGGAGCGGTACCAGCTGCTGCGCTGGGCCCAGACCGCGTTCCGCGACCTGCGGGTCGTCCCGCCGGGCACCGGGATCATCCACCAGGTCAACCTCGAGTACCTCGCGACGGTGGTCGCGGACCGGGCCGACGAGGGTGGGCGCGTCGCCTTTCCGGACACGCTCGTGGGGACCGACTCGCACACGACGATGATCAACGGCCTGGGCGTGCTCGGCTACGGCGTCGGCGGGATCGAGGCCGAGGCCGTCCTGCTCGGCCAGCCGCTCTACCAGCAGCTGCCGCGGATCGTGGGCGTGCGCCTCTCGGGCGAGCTGCCGCCGGCCACGACGGCCACGGACCTGGTGCTGGTGATCACCGAGCTGCTGCGCAAGTTCGGCGTGGTGGGGACGTTCGTCGAGTTCGCCGGCGACGGGCTGGCGAATCTGCCGCTGGCCGACCGGGCGACCATCGCGAACATGAGCCCCGAGTTCGGGGCCACGGCCACGCTGTTCCCCATCGACGCGGAGACGCTCGCGTACCTGCGGCTCACCGGTCGCCCGGCCGAGCGCGTGGACCTCGTCGAGCGCTACGCCAAGGCGCAGGGCCTGTGGCGCGAGCCGGGTGCCGCGCCCGCGTTCGACGCGCTGCTCGAGCTGGACCTCGGCACCGTCGAGCCCTCCTTGGCCGGGCCGCGCCGCCCGCAGGACCGCGTCGCGCTCTCACGCGTCGGCGACAACTTCCGGGCCGCCTATCCGGACACCGTCGGGGTGCCGCGCAAGGCCATCGAGGCGCGTGGCGCCAGCACCGAGCTCGGCCACGGGTCGGTGGCGATCGCGGCCATCACCTCGTGCACGAACACCTCCAACCCCATGGTGATGGTGGGCGCCGGCCTGGTGGCCAGGAACGCGGTGGCCAAGGGCCTCAAGGTCGGCCCCGCCGTCAAGACGTCGCTCGCCCCGGGGTCGCGAGCAGTCACCGGGTACCTCGAGCGCGCGGGCCTGATGGAGCCGCTCGCCGAGCTTGGCTTCGCGCTGGCCGGCTATGGCTGCACCACCTGCATCGGCAACTCGGGGCCCCTCGATGAGCCCGTGGCCAAGGCCATCGAGGCCGATCAGCTGGTGGTGGCCGCGGTCCTCTCGGGCAACCGCAACTTCGAGGGCCGCGTGCACCCGCTCGTGCGGGCCGCCTACCTCGCCTCCCCGCCGCTGGTGGTCGCATTCGCGCTCGCCGGCCGCGTGGACGTGGACCTCACGACCGAGCCGCTGGGCGTCGGTGCCGACGGGCTGCCCGTGATGCTCGCCGACGTCTGGCCGACGCCAGCGCAGGTGCGCGAGGTGGTCGGCGCAACGATCGACGCCGAGCTGTTCCGCGAGACGTACGCCACGGTGTTCGAGGGCGACGAACGCTGGCGTGCGATCGCGATCCCCGAGGGCGACCGCTACGCCTGGGACGACGCCTCCACGTACATCGCCAACCCGCCGTTCTTCCAGGGCCTCACGCTCGAGCCGGCGCCGCTGATAGACATCGTGGGTGCGCGCGTCCTGGCGCTCCTGGGCGACTCGGTGACGACCGACCACATCAGCCCCGCGGGCTCGATCGCAGCCTGGTCCCCCGCCGGCCAGTGGCTCCGGGCGCAGGGCGTCGAGCCCGTCGACTTCAACCAGTACGGCGCCCGCCGCGGTCACCACGAGGTGATGATGCGCGGCACGTTCGGCAACATCCGCCTCAGGAACAAGCTCGTCGAGGGCAAGGAGGGGCCGTACACCCGCCACCTCCCAGACGGCGCCGAGACGTTCATCTACGACGCGGCGATGGCGTACCAGAGGGCCGGCACGCCGTGCATCGTCATCGCCGGCAAGGAGTACGGCTCGGGCTCGTCGCGCGACTGGGCGGCCAAGGGCACCACGCTGCTCGGCATCCGGGCCGTCATCGCGGAGAGCTACGAGCGCATCCACCGCTCCAACCTGGTGGGGATGGGCGTGCTGCCGCTGCAGTTCCTTCCCGGCGAGAGCGCGGCGTCCCTGGGCCTGACCGGTCGCGAGGCGTACACGGTCACCGGGGTCGCCGACCTGGCGCCGCGCCAGGTGGTCACGGTGCTGGCTCGCTCCGACGTGGACGGCAGCGAGCGGTCCTTCCAGGTGATCGCGCGCCTCGACGGGCCGATCGAGGTGGAGTACCTGCGCCATGGCGGCATCCTGCCCGCGGTCCTGCGCCGCCTCGCGACCGACTGAGCCGTAGGGCGCCACGCTCGCCGCGGCCGGGCACGACGAAGCCCCCCGGGGCCGGGGGGCTTCGCGCTGCGCGTACCCAATTCAACGGGGAGGAGGCCGTCGAACGGGCTTGTTCGGTCCTGCGACGCATCGATCCGCCGCGGTGTGACGCGGTTCTCAGAAACCCCGCGCGGCGCGGGTCCGCAGCGCCGGACGCGCTCGACGCCGGACGCGCTCGACGCCGGACGCGCCCGCAGGCGCGGGATGCGCAGCGCCGGGCGCGGG
>JBBIIL010000020.1:0-19809 GCA_037446495.1 Chloroflexota bacterium
CAGTTGTTGGTGATGGAACACTCGGCGCTGAGTCTGGCATCGGTGGCCGAAAAGCGGGAATACGAGGACCAAATTCTGAATTTCTTCCAGCAGAAACTCTCTCTTCGCGCCAACTAGTGGATTTAAACAACGGATGAAACCGGCAGTGGCTGACCATACTCCGCAAGTCTCTACGCCACCAGACCCGCCCGCGCCCCCGCCGCGCCGTGTCCCCGCCGCGCCGTGCCCTCGCGCCCCAGGCGCTGCCCCCCAAGCCGCAGTTACTGCCCGGGTGGTGCCGAATGCTGCCTCGCAGGCCGCGTGCCGACTGTCGGTGGGCCGAATCAGGGTCCGGGGCGGCAGAGATGCTGCCTGCGAGACAACAGCCCGACCGGGCGTGGTCGCAGGTGCGGCCCAGCAGGCAGCGCAGCGTCGCGTAAGCCGCGGCAAAGTCGGCTGCGCTTCACTGACAGCATGACGACGACGCAGGAGCGGGCGGCCAGGCGAGCCGCATACCGGGCATACCGGACCCTGGCGGCAGACATCGAGCGCGCCTGCTCGGACGCCGGCCTCACGACGCGCGAACTGGCGAGGGCATCAGGTGTGGACTCCGGGTTCCTCGCCCGGATCCTCGCGTGCCGTACGCGAGCGTCGCTGGATACGTATGCCCGCCTCGCTGGTCCGCTCGGCCTCGACCTTGCAGCTCACCTCTACCCGAACACGGGCCCGGCCATCCGCGACCGCCTCTCCGCGCCGATGCTCGAGGCGCTCCTGACGCCCCTGCACAGCCGCTGGCGCCCGCTTACCGAAGTCGCGGTCCGGCGGCCTTCGCGCGGCTGGATCGATGTTGCGCTGATCGACGGGAGGAATCCACTGATCGTGGCCGGCGAGCTGCAGTCCGAGCTTCGGCGCCTGGAGCAGCTCATCCGCTGGCACGGCGAGAAGGCCGCCGCGCTGCCCAGCTGGGATGGCTGGGCTCGACTGGACGCGGCGCCCGAGATCAGCCGACTCCTGATCGTGCGCCGGACGCGAGCCACCCGTGCGGTTGTCGCCGACTGCGCGGGCCAGCTCCGCGTCGCGTACCCGGCCCACCCCGATGACGCGCTCGCCGCCCTGACGACGTCGACCGTGCCGTGGCCGGGCGCCGCCCTTGTCTGGGCGGACGTGTCGGGCGGCAGGGCGCGACTCCTCGGCGGGCGGTAGGGCGCGACTCCCAGGCGGACGTGTCGGGCGGCAGGGCGCAACTCGCAGGCGAACGTGGAGAGCGCTGCGAAGCCCCCGGTCGCGGACCCGTCTCGCCCGCCAGGCCGCAGGCGGAAATCGGCACCGTCCCGCCACCGACGCAGTGACCGGATCGGGACTACCCTGAACGCCGCTCAAGACCACGTGGGGACCGTTGCGTCCACCGGAGCCCGGATGTACTTCGACGACTTCAAGCATCAGCTGCCAGATATCGACGAGCTCGAGACCCACGAGTGGGTGGAGTCCCTCGACCAGGTCGTCGACCAGGAGGGGGAGCTTCGCGCCCGCTTCCTGATGTACAAGCTGCTCAAGCGCGCCCGTCAGCGCCAGGTGGGCCTGCCCAGCCTCACGCAGACGCGGTACATCAACACGATCAGCCCCGAGCAGGAGCCGTACTTCCCGGGCGACGAGGCGCTGGAGCGCCGCATCCGCCGACTGATCCGCTGGAACGCGGTGGCCATGGTCCTGCGGGCGAACACGCGCTTCCCGGGCATCGGCGGGCACCTGTCCACGTACGCCTCCGCCGCGACGCTCTACGAGGTGGGGTTCAACCACTTCTTCCGCGGCAAGGAGCACCCGGGCGGCGGCGACCAGGTGTTCTTCCAGGGGCACGCCGCGCCTGGCATGTATGCGCGCGCCTTCCTGGAAGGGCGCCTGTCCGAGGACGATCTCGACCACTATCGCCGCGAGGCGCTCGCCAAGGGACTCTCCTCATACCCGCACCCGCGCCTGATGCCGGACTTCTGGGAGTTCCCGACCGTCTCGATGGGCCTGGGGCCGCTTGCTGCCATCTACCAGGCGCGCTTCAACCGCTACCTTGCGAACCGCGGCCTCAAGGACACGAGCCAGCAGCGGGTCTGGGCCTACCTCGGCGACGGGGAGATGGACGAGCCGGAGGCGATCAGCGGCATCTCGCTCGCCGCTCGCGACGGCCTCGACAACCTCACGTTCGTCGTCAACTGCAACCTCCAGCGCCTCGACGGCCCGGTCCGCGGCAACGGCAAGGTCATCCAGGAGCTCGAGGGCCTGTTCCGGGGCGCGGGCTGGAACGTGATCAAGGTGATCTGGGGCCGCGAGTGGGACGACCTGCTCGCGCGCGACGTGGACGGCGTGCTGCTCGAGAAGATGAACAGCACCGTTGACGGGGAGTATCAGAAGTTCTCCACGTCCACGGGCATGTTCGTTCGTGAGCACTTCTTCGGGCCCGACCCGCGGCTGACGCGCCTGGCGGCCCACCTCTCGGACGGCGACATCGAGCACCTGCGCCGCGGCGGACACGACTATCGCAAGGTGTACGCGGCGTACCGGGCGGCCACCGAGCACCAGGGTGCCCCCACGGTCATCCTGGCCAAGACCGTCAAGGGCTGGACCCTGGGCAAGGGCATCGAGTCGCGGAACTACACGCACCAGGCCAAGAAGATGCGCGAGGCCGAGCTCCGCGTCTTCCGCGACCGCCTGGAGCTGCCCATCCCGGACGACCAGCTCCACGACTACCCGTACTTCCACCCGGGCTCCGGCTCGCCGGAGGTGGAGTACATGATCGAGCGGCGGGCGACGCTCGGCGGGTCGCTGCCCCGCCGCGTCGTCCGCGCCCCGGCGCTGCCCAGGCCCGAGCCGACGCTCGACGCCGAGTTCGCCGGCGGCAGCGCGACCGAGGTGTCCACGACGATGGTGTTCGCCCGGCTGTTGCGGAACCTCATCCGCGACCCCGAGCTGGGCCCGCGCATCGTTCCGATCATCCCCGACGAGGCGCGCACCTTCGGCCTCGACCCGCTGTTCAAGGAGGTGGGCATCTACGCCGCCCACGGCCAGCGGTACACGCCCGTGGACTCGGACCTGATCCTGTCCTATCGCGAGTCGAAGGATGGCCAGGTGCTGGAGGAGGGGATCAACGAGGCGGGCTCCATGGCCAGCCTCCAGGCCGCTGGCACAGCCTACGCGACTCACGGCGTGGCGATGATCCCGTTCTACATCTTCTACTCGATGTTCGGTTTCCAGCGGACCGGCGACCAGGCATGGGCGTTCGGCGACCAGCGGGGCCGCGGGTTCATGATCGGGGCCACCGCGGGTCGCACCACCCTCGCCGGCGAGGGCCTCCAGCACGACGACGGCCACTCCCAGGTCCTGGCGTCCACCGTGCCGGTGGTCCGCGCCTACGACCCCGCCTTCGCGTACGAGCTGGCGGCCGTCATCCGCGAGGGCGTGACCCGCATGTTCCACGACGGCGACGACGCCTTCTACTACGTCACCGTGTACAACGAGAACTACGCCCAGCCGGCCAAGCCTGCCGGCGTGGACGAGGGGATCGTCAGGGGCCTGTACCGCTTCTCGGCCGCGCCGGAGGTTCCCGGCGGCGTCAAGGGCCGGGTCCGCCTCGTTGGATCCGGGTCGATCCTGCCCCAGGTGATCGCCGCGCGGGACCTGCTCGCCGAGCGGTTCGGCATCGCCGCCGAGGTCTACTCCGCCACGTCGTTCCAACAGCTTCGCCACGAGGCGCTCGAGGTGGACCGCTGGAACCGGCTGAACCCCGACCAGCCCGAGCGCGTGCCCTACGTGGCGCAGGTCCTGGGCGCCGAGGGCGGTCCCATCGTGGCGGCCACGGACTGGATCCGCACGCTGCCGGACATGGTCTCGCCGTGGATCAGGGCGCCGTACCGCACGCTCGGCACCGACGGCTACGGTCGCAGCGACACGCGCGAGGCGCTGCGCCGCCACTTCGACGTGGACCCGGCGTCCATCGCCGCGGCGGCGATCTCGAGCCTGTCGCGCGCCGGCGGCTGGGATCCCGGGGCAGCGGCAGCGGCCGTCCGCGACCTGGGCCTCGATCCTGATTCGAAGGGCTCCCTGGGAAGCTGACCCGCGGGGCGACCGCAGAACAGAGTCACGCCGCACGACCCGCGAGGGGAACCGGGCCGTGCGGCGTGGCATCCGCCTCAAGGCCCCGTCACAGGCCTGTCCGCTGGGATGTTCTCCACCCACACGGTACGGCGCGAGTTCGCGTATTCGTCCCCCATCTGGGCCGCAGAGCCTTGCATCCGCGTTGCAAAGCTCCGGGTCCCACGTCCGCCCTGCTCGCGCACAACAGGGCATCCTGCCGCACCGGATCAAGGACGCTTGACGATCTCGCGCCAGATGCAGTAGCATCCCGGCCACCGCGCTCCTCAAGCAGGTCCCGCCTGCCAGTCGTGTCCCCACTGGAGCAGCCACCGTGGACGCTGGATCCTTGACCTCGGGCCTGCTGACGGGCCTCCGCGAAGGCGTCGAGGCGGCGCTGGTCATCTCGATCATCCTCTCGTACCTCGCCCGGACGGGGAACCGCCAGGCCTTCGGCCGGATCTACGCGGGCGCGGGCGCCGCGGTCGTGGTGAGCCTGGTGGCTGGCTTTGCGCTGTTCGTGACCGTCGGGGAGCTGCCGGCACCATACGAGCAGCTGTTCGAGGCGGGCACGATGCTGCTCGCCTGCGCGGTGGTGACCTGGATGCTCTTCTGGATGCGCCGCACGTCGGCGAACATCCGCGGCGAGCTCCACGCAGCGCTCGGCCGGGCGCTGTCGGACGGGTCGGCCAACGGCCTTGCGCTGCTGGCGTTCGTGGCCGTCATCCGCGAGGGGCTCGAGACCGCGCTCTTCCTCGTTGGGCAGGCCGCCTCGTCGCAGACCGGGGCCCTTTGGGTGCTCGTCGGGGCGTTCATCGGCATCGCCATCGCGGCGGCCATCGGCGCGGCAATGTACCGCGGGGCCGCGCGCGTCAACTTGCGGCTGTTCTTCCGATGGACCGGCATCGCCCTGATCTTCATCGCCGCCGGGCTGCTGGCCTCGGCCGTCCACGAGCTCGTCGAGATCGGCTGGATCAACGTGGGCACGACGATCGTGTTCGACCTCTCCGCGGTCCTCCCGCACGAGGCCATCGACGGCGCGCCAACCGGCATCGCCCTGGTCCTCGGGCAGCTGCTGCGAGCGCTGGTGGGGTACAACTCCCGACCTGAGCTGGTCATGGTCGCCGCGTGGGTGGTGTACGTTGGGGCGGTGCTGCCGCTGTACCTGCGCCCGATCGCCCCGCGTCGCGCGCCGGCCCCGGCGGTGCCGCCGTTCGAGCCAGTCGCCTAGAGGAGTCCGCCCATGGGGGAAGGCAAGCGCCGTCATGCGCTCGTGACCGTGGCCGGGGTCGGCCGCGTGGAACGCGATCCCGATATCGCCCGCGCCACGCTCACCGTCGAGGCCACCCGCGAGACCGCGGCAGACGCCCGGGGCGTCACTGCCGCCACGACCACTGCCGTGATCGCCGCCCTGCGGGCCGCGGGCGTGGCAGAGGGTGACCTGCGCACCGCGTCCATCGACCTCAACCCGTCCTGGGACCATCGCGACGGCCGTCCCGTGCGCACAGGCTTCACGGTCAGCAGTCGCCTGGGCGTGGCCATCCGCGACCTCGAGACCGTGGGGAGTGTGATCGATGCCGCGCTCGGGGCGGGCGCCACCGGGCTCGACGGCGTCAGCTTCGGCCTCGCCGACAGCTCAGCGGCCGCCGAGGAGGCTCGCCGCCTGGCCGTGCGGGACGCGAGGGCCCGCGCCACGACGATCGCGATCGCCGCCGACGCCAAGCTCGGCCCACTGATGGACGTCACGGAGGGCGTCGCGGACGGCCCGGCTCCGCACCCGCAGGCTCGCATGATGGCCGCGCTGGCGTCTGCCGACGTCGCCACCCCCGCCCTGCCGGGCCGGGTGGAGGTTTCGGTCGGCGTCGTCGCGACGTGGGAGCTGCGCTAGCGGCCCTCCGCCGCCAGGCTCCGCTGGCTGCCGTCACCAGCTGCAGCGCCGCCGACGCCGCGGATCTGGTCGCGCGGGTCGCGGTCAGCCTGCCTGGGCCGTCAGCCCGCCGCGCGCGCCCGCTCGACACGGGACGCGAAGCCCTCGGCGTGGAGCGCGTTCGCCCCGGCCTCGTCGTGGCGGAGCATGACGAAGGCGTCCACCCCGTCGTCGAGGAACGGCACCAGGCGCGCCGCCCAGGCGTCGAGGTCCTCGTCGGCGTACGCCGTGCGTCGCAGGCGCAGGTAGAGGAACGGGCCCGTCCGGCGGATGTCCGGGGGCGTGTCCTGATCATCGAGATCCGTGGCGCACAGGACGGCGTTCGCGCTCCGCAGCGCGGCGAAGGTCTCGTCCACCTGCCACGAGGGGTGCTGCGCCTCCACGACGAGCGGCACCGTGGCCGGCCAGGCGGCGAGCACGCCCGCGAGCCGTTCGTCGTTGCGGGCCACCTCGGACGGAATCCGGAACAGCATCGCCCCCAGCCGTACGCCGAGGCGAGGGAGGTGTTCCGTGAGCCAGGGCACGGACTCTGCTGGGTTGTTGTAGAGCGCGCGAATCGAGCCGCCCCGCTGGCCCTTGACGATGAACCGGAAGTCGGCAGGCACGGCGGCCGCCCAGGCGTCCAGGCGTCCTGGCGTCGGGCGGGCGTAGAAGGTCCCGTTGAGCTCGCAGGCGCCCAGGCGGGCCGCGTAGTGGCCAAGCCGGTCCGCGGCGCGCAGTCCGGCGGGGTAGAACCCCGGCGACCAGCCCGGGTAGGAGAAGCCGCTCGTGCCCACCAGGACGCGCCCGAGGGGCCGGCGAGCGTCCGTCAGACCTCCAGCGCGCCGCTGCACGAGCTGTCGGCGCCGATGGCGCTGCCCGTCAGGCCGTCGTTGACGCGCCCCAGCGAGCGCTCGATGACGACCTGCTCATCGGCCGTCACGGCGTCGAGGAAGTACCGGCGCACGCCATCAAGGTGTGTCCTCGACGCGGCGCGCAGGCGGCTCACACCGGCTTGGGTGATCGTGGCCATGGACCCGCGGGCATCCGTGGGGCATACAGACCGCTCGACCATGCCGTCCGCGACCAGGCGGTCCACGAGGCGGGTGATCCCACTGCGCGAGAGCAGCACCCGGTCCGCCAGGACGCTCATGCGCAGGCGACGCTCGGGCGCGACCGCCAGCTGCAGCAGCGCGTCGTACTCGGCCACGGAGAGGCCGTGCGCAGCCTGGAGCTCCTCGTCGAGGCGGTGGAGCAGGCGTGCGTGCGTCTGGATGAAGGCGCGCCAGGCGCCCAGCTGCGACTCGTCAACCGATGGTCGGCGGGCAACTGTGACTGTGGTCGCCTGTTGGGCGGTCTGGGACCTCATGCGCCGTACCTTACACCACCGCCCATTGGTTGACAATGCAACTACCGATGCGATATATTTGCTTGGTCAAGCAACGATAGCGGCCGATCGGGCCGCACGGGAGACCCTCACGACCATGGCGACCAGCGCGTTCAGCGTCGACAAGACCCACACCGACGTCACCTTCTCGGCCAAGCACATGATGGTGACCAACGTCCGCGGCAAGTTCAATGTCGCCGACGGCACCGTCAACCTCGACCCGGCGAACCCGACTGCCTCGTTCGGCTCGTTCACCGTCGAGACCGCATCGATCGACACAGGCGTTGACCAGCGCGACGGCCACCTGCGCTCGGCCGACTTCTTCGACGCCGAGACCTACCCCACGATCAGCTTCACGTCCACGGGCGTCGAGGCCAAGAACGGGGACGAGTACAAGGTCTCCGGCAACCTCACGATCAAGGGCGTGACGCGGCCCGTCACGTTCGACGTCGAGTTCCTGGGCCTGTACAGCTCGATGGCGGGCGCCCGCCGCGCCGGCTTCCACGCCACCACCAAGATCAACCGCGAGGACTTCGGGCTGACGTGGAACGTCGCGCTCGAGACCGGCGGCTGGCTCGTCGGCAAGGATGTCAAGATCGAGATCGACCTCGCCGTCGAGGAAGCCGCCCCGGTCGCCGAGGCCGTGGCGACCGCCTGACCCAGACGCCAGCGGCGGGCCGCGTCGCACGGCCCGCTCCACCCATCCAGTCACAACGCCCCGGCTCTGTCCCGAGCCGGGGCGTCGCGCTGCCTGCGCGTGGCTCCCCGCCGGCTCGCTTCGAGGGTGTCGGGACCGGAGCAGCCGGACCCCTGGCGCCCGGGTATCCTCGCCGCCATGACCCCCGCTGTTCGGCGCTTCGGCGCCCAGTCCATGACTGCGCCCCTGCGCGAGGTCCTCGTCAAGGCGCCGGGGCCCGCATTCGGCAGTGCCTTCGACGACCCTGCGGTGGGCTTCCTGCGCCCCGTGGACCTCGCGGCCGCCCAGCGCGAGCACGACGGCCTGGTGACTGTGCTCGAGACGCTCGGCGTGCGCGTCCACGAGCTGGGCACCGAGACGGACGATCCCGACCTCGTCTACGTGTTCGATCCGTTGCTGATCGCCGACGGCGGCGCGATCCCGCTGGCGCCCGGCAAGCCCAACCGTCGCGGCGAGCCCGCGGTTCTCGAGGGGTGGGCGCGCGCCCACGACATCCCGACGCAGGGGCGGATCACCGGGCGCGGCACGGTCGAGGGCGGCGACACGCTCTGGCTGCGCCCGGACCTGCTGTGCATCGGCCGGACCCTGCGCACCAACGACGAGGGGGCGCGGCAGCTGGCGGCGATCGCGGGCGAGGACGTGCGGGTCTTCGACGTGCCGTTCTGGAAGGGCCCGGCCGAGCTCGTCCACCTGCTCTCGGTGATCTCGCCAGTGGCCGATGACGCGGCGGTGGTGTTCCTGCCGCTGCTGCCGGCCGGGCTGTACGAGCTGCTGCTGGACCTGCGCATCCGGCTGGTCGAGGTGCCCGAGGAGGAGTACCCGACGCTGGGCTGCAACGTTCTGGCGGTCCGCCCGGGCGTGGTGGTTGCGGCGGACGGCAACCCGGTGACCCGCCGGCGCATGGAGGCCGCGGGGATCGAGGTCCATGCGCTCCCGCTGCGCGAGGTGGGCGAGAACGGCTCGGGCGGCGTGACCTGTCTCACGCGGCCCGTGCTGCGGGGCTGAGCGTGTTGCCGGGGCCCGGCCCCTCTGACGCCGCCCGCGCCGCCGCCGGCGCCGTGGACCCGGCGCAGACCAGCGCCGACCTGGTCGCGCTGGTGCGCATCCCGAGCATCACCGGTGACGAGGACGCGATCGCCGCCTCCCTGGCCGACCGGCTCGACGCCCTGGGCCTCGCCGTCGAGGTGTTCACGCCCAATCCGGCCGACATCCGCGACGACCCGGCGTGGCCGGGCGAGGAGGTGCCACGGACGTCGCTGCCCGTCGTCATCGGCCGCGCGGGCCGCCCCGGCGGCCGCCGCATCGTCCTATCCGGGCACATCGACGTCGTCCCGGCCGGCGACCGGGCCACCTGGACGCTCGACCCGTACTCGGGTGAGGTCGTGGGCGGGGACGTCCTCGGCCGCGGCTCGTGCGACATGAAGGGCGGCGTCGCGTCGATCCTGGGCGCGGTGCGGGCGCTGCGCGACACAGGCACGCTCGACCGCCTCGCCGGCGAGCTCATCGTGGCGCTCGTGCCGTCCGAGGAGGACGGTGGGCAGGGCACGCTCGCCGCCATCCGGGCGGGCGCCACGGGCGACATGGCGGTGATCACGGAGCCCACGAACCTCGCCCTCGTCATCGCGCACGCGGGGGCGATCACGTTCCAGCTCACGGTGCCGGGCCGCGCCGCGCACGCCAGCCGCCGTGCCGATGGCGTGTCCGCGCTGGCGAACCTCCAGACGCTGGTGGCCGCGCTCGAGGCCGATGAGGTGCGTCGCAACATCGCCGAGACCGAGCCGCTCATGGTGGCGCTCGGCATGCCGTACCCCACGATGATCGGCAAGGTGTCAGGCGGGGAGTGGGCGAGCACGGTCATGGACCGCCTGGTCGCCGACGGGCGGTACGGCGTTCGCCTGGACCAGACGCCCGAGGAGGCCGCCGCCGAGCTGCGCGCGTGCATCGCCGCTGCCTGCGAGGCCGACGCGTTCCTGCGGGAGCACCCGGCTTCGGTGGAGGTCACGGGGGCGCGGTTCGGCTCGTCACGGGTGCCGGCGGACCACCCGCTGCCCGTCAGCCTGGCGGCCGCGGCCGAGAGCGTGACCGGGGCCGAGCCGCCGAGGATCGGCGTCCCCTACGGGTGCGACATGCGCCTGTTCATCAACGTGGGCGACACGCCGTGCGTGGTGTTCGGCCCGGGCGACGTGCGACTCGCCCACGGCGCTGACGAGCGCGTCCCGCTCGCCGAGGTGGAGACGTGCGCCCGGGTGCTGGCGGCCTGGGTGGCCGACGAGCTGGGGGCCTGACCGGACCTCGCGCCCTGCGATACGGCCCGGGCGCGGTCGCCTCGCCCCGCCTCCCGATAGACTCCGCCCGTGCAGGCACACCGCAATCTCTCGCCCCGGAACGGCGTCTTCGTCCGCGCCGCCGTGCCAGCCGACGCGCCAGTCATCCGCGAGGTGGCGGTGATCGCCTGGCGGGCGACGTACGCCGGGCGGATGGCGGACGAGACCATCGAGCGGTTCCTCGCCGCCGCGTACGGCGAGGAGCGGATCGCCGTGCGGATCGAGCGCCACGAGGTGTTCGTGGCTGGCGCCGGAGACGAACCCGCAGCCATCGAGGCGTTCGCGGAGGTCGCCGCCCACGGGGACCACCTTCAGCTCGCGGCGATCTACGCGCTCCCCGAGGCGCGCGGACGCGGGCTGGGCACCGCGCTGCTCGCGGCGATCACGGCCGCGCACCCCGAACAGGACCTGGCCGCGGACGTCCTGCTCGACAACGCGCTTGCCGAGCCGTTCTACGCAGCCCGAGGCTTCGTCCCGGGCGAGGAGCTCACCGACGAGATCGCGGGCGAGCCCATCCGCGAGCGCCGGTGGTGGCGCCGGGCTGCGCTGGGGCGCTGAGCGCGGGCTGGACCAGGGTCTCTGGGCGTCGTCATGCGGCGCCCCGGCATCGCTCGGCGGACGCGCCCACCCGTGGGCCTGGACTACCCGAACAGCGCCTCGACGGCTTCGGCGAAGACAGCGGTGTGGCGGTCCACGTCCGCCTCGGTCGTGGCCGGCGACATCAGCGCCATGTTGTGGAACGGCGTCATCAGCACGCCCCGGTTCATCGCCCAGAGGTGCAGGAAGCGCTCGAGCTCGGGGTCCGCGGCGTCGTGGAGAACGGAGCCGTTCTTCGGCGGTTCGGCCACGAAGTGGTACTCGGCTCGCGCGCCCAGGCGCGTCACGTGCCAGGGCACGTTGTTGGCGGCCAGGACGCCGTTGACGCCCGCCTCGAAGCGCTCGGCGAGCGGGATCATCCGGGCGAACGCCTCGTCCGTGAGGACCTGCGTCAGCGTCGCGCGGATGGCCGCCAGCGAGAGCGCGTTGCCGGCGAGCGTCCCGCCGATCCCGCCGACGTCGGAGTCCTCGCGGTCGATCGCGGCGTGGATCCGGGCGCCCACGTCCTCGGTGAAGCCATACGCCGCGGCCGGGATGCCGCCGCCGATCGTCTTGCCGATCGTGACGAAGTCCGGGTGCAGTCCGTGGGCGCCGGTATACCCGCCGGGGCCGGCGCAGATCGTGTGCGTCTCGTCGTTGACGAGCAGCGTGCCGTGCCTGCGGGTCAGCTCGCGTACGCCCTCGTGGTAGCCGGGCTCGGGCAGCACGATGCCGATGTTGGTGAGCGCGGGCTCGAACAGGCACGCCGCCACGTCGCCGTTGGCGAGCTCGCGCTCCAGCCCATCGAGGTCGTTGATCTCCACGACGCGCGTGGTCTCGGCCAGGTCCACAGGCTTGCCGATGTTGCCGCGCCGGCCGACCGCCGAGCCCTGGGGCCCGATGACCGCAAACGTCTCGTCCACCGAGCCGTGGTAGCAGTGGTTGTGGACGATGACCTTGGAGCGCCCGGTGATGTGGCGGGCGAGTCGGATGACGAAGCGGTTCGCGTCGGTGGCGGTGAGGGTGAACTGCCAGTAGCGGACGCCGAAGCGGCGGCGCAGCTCGTCGGCGGCGATGCTCGCGTCCTCGGTGGGGAGCATGTGGGTGATGCCCCGCGCGAGCTGGGCGGTGACCGCCTCGACGGTCGCGCTCGGGCCGTGGCCCGACATCGCGCCGGTGTCGCCCAGGCACAGGTCCACGTAGTCGTGGCCGTCAACGTCTTGGAAGTGCGCCCCCGACGCAGACTCCACGAACAGCGGGAAGGCCCCCGCCCACTTGACCATCCAGTTCATCGGCACGCCGTCGAGCAGCGAGGACTGGGCCTGGTCGAAGAGCGCCCGCGACCGGGGGTTGGCGCGCTCGAACGCCGCCAGCTCGGACGCCATGAGGTGCTCGAGGCGGTCGCGGTCGAGGGGGCGGTGGGCGGTCATGGAGCTCCTTCGCCAGATCGGGGCTGTGCAGCAGGGTGCGCGGCGCGATTGTCGGGGGGCTCCCACGGCGCGAGCAACCCCGTCGCGCAGGGCGGGCACGCGCCGGAGAAGGCGGGCACCGGTGATCGGCGCCCGATACGAGAGGACCGGCCGCACATGGGGCCGGTCGCAGGCTCGGAATGTGGTGGGGCGGGCGATGCCGCCGCGAGATCAGTTGAGGCGGCGGGTGTAGCCGCAGATCTCGCAGTGGGCGACGCCGCTGGCCTCGTCGATGACGAGGAAGCTGGTGCAGCCATTGGTGGCGCAGTAGAGCCGGTAGGCGTGGGCGGAGCGACGGCGCATGCGGCGCATCGACGAGGCTCGATTCGCCACGGCACTCGTGGTCGAGCGGGACAACATGGAGAGAACGGTTTCCTTTCCGGGCTCCGTCGGGTCTTGACGGTTGCCCGCAGCTCCGACGGCCGTGGCATACGGAGGCCGGAGCAGCATTCTTGGGCCCGGTGCGGCAACAGGTCGCGGTATTGGCGAAGGCCTGAGCGGCCGCAATCCATCGGGCGATATCGGAGATCATGACGGTGAATATGCAATCCTGTCAAATGCCCGGATGTGCCCCGATGACCTGGCCCGGCTCCGGCACCCCCTGACTCGCGCGGACCCAGGCTCGGGCCTGACCAAGCTGGCGACGAGCTACCTCGGCGGGCTGGAAGCCGGGCGTGACCACGAGGGCCCGATCGAGACCCTGCAGCGCCGGATCGCTGACGGGATGGCGACGCGCCATCGTCACGTGCTTGCGAGGCGAACTCACGGCATTGCAATGACCGACGACCGGCGCATGGGCCGATTGTCCCCGGCATCTCGGTCTCCGGTCGGCGCTTGTCAGCTGGCGATGACGCCCCCGATCGGGGTGGCCGAGCCGGCTAGGACCTCCGACGCAGGGACCCCGAACCACGCCTCGGCGATCGTGGCGTAGTAGTCGGCCATCGGGACCTGGACGACCAGGTTGTCATTTGGATCGAGCGCGCTGAGCGACGGGTACTGGCCGTACAGACCGTTTCGGACCGGTCCGACGAACGTGGCGAACGAGGCCGCGCCATGGTCGAGCCCGTCGGAGGCGTTGTCGGGCAGCCGCCGACCGAACTCGCTCGTGGTGGCCACCAGGACACGGTCGGCGATGCCCCGCTGGGCGAGATCGACCAGGAACGCGTCGAGCGCGGCATCGAGCTCGGCCATGAGCGCGGCGTGGCGGACGAGATGGTCATCGTGGGTGTCGAAGTCGCCGAGAACAGGAACGTGCACGATCCGGATCCCATTGTCCTCGGTCAGCATCCGGGCGGCCAACGATAGCTGGGTGCCAAGCTCGGTCGCGGGGTAGGCCGGATCGGCCGGTGGGAAGTTCGCTGCGAGCTGGCTGAAGCGCAGGGCGTATGCTGCGCCATTGCGGGCGGAGCAGAACGGGACCGTCTCGGTCGGAGCGTACTCGGCCATGTTCTTCCAGCCGGCCAGCCACGCGGCGTGGGCATCAAGCACGATCGGCGCCGGGAAGGCGCCACTGCTGTATGGGTCCATCGAGAGGGTGACCGCCTTGGCCGAGATGAGCGCGGGCGTCGGGCCGTAGCCAAGAGACACACCGACAGCGGTCGCCGTCGGGTCGCCAATCGTGTCGCACAGGCGCCCCAGGAACCCGGTCAGGGTCTCCGGCGTCGCGTCCATCTGGCCGGCCCACCAGCGACGGAGCATCTCAAAGTGGGACAGGTCAGGCTGGGGCACGCCGACACCCTGAATGATCGCCGCACCCCGGGCATGGAGCTTGACGAGGTTGGGATGGAGCCCGACGGCGGCTGAGACCGGCAGGATCTGAGCTTCGGGCAGCGACGTCCGCGGTCGAGCCGCGTAGTAGAGCGCATTGCCGAGTGGGGGGACCATGGAGAGGCCGTCATTGCCGCCAGCCATGTCAAGCACGAGGAGGCGGCGGTCGGCGAGGGCGGCCGGCTGCAGGTTGGCCACGGGCATGGCCGGCCCTGACGAGGCCGTCCCCGATCCGGGAGCGCCCGACGGCGCTCCGCCGGACGAGCCCGTGCTGTAATGGAGGGCAGCATCAACCACCCCGGCAACGGCCACCGTCGCGCCGGCGGCGAGACCAAGCTCGAGGAACTGGCGGCGGTTGATCAGCTTCATGGCATTCCCTTACGCGAGCGCGAAATCGGGCGACGAGATGACGAGGCCCAGAATGACCGCGGCTCGAGCCAATGGCTCACGAACCGCGGCGGCGGCTTGCTCGAGGACCGCCTGGGTCTCGGCGCTGACCTCGTAGATCGAGCAGCGCAGGAGGGCGGCGGCCACCGGGTCGGCGGCCTGAGCCACGTCCGTCACGCCCAGCGCTCGGACCGCCAGCGCGGCCCGGACGAGCGCGTCGCTCGGAGCCAGCCAGCTGAGGTCCGCCGGCCAGCCCGCCACGTTCGGTGGAACGAACGGCACCTGGCCCATTGAGACGCACAGGCGGTAGGCAAGCGCAGGGTCGCTCAGCCCAACGGCGGCCATCGCCGCCGTGACCCACTCGACCGGGTAGCGGGGCCGGTTCAAGCGCATGTCCAGGAACGCTGGATCGCGCAGGATCGCGCTGACCAGTGGTAGGAGGTCAAGCCCGGAGGCGACAAACAGGCCCGCTAGCCGGGACTGCTGCTCGGGAGTCGGTGGGATTCCCGCCAGATAGGCGAACACCTTGGCCACCACGAACGGGGCGCAGGCCGGATGATCGCAAGCGGCGTTGACAACATCCTGCGCCGAGCCTACCTGCTTGCCGAGGTAGGGCACCGGGCCAGTCGGACCGAAGCGGGCGACGAACCGCGCGGTCCCCGCGGTCTCGTCAATCCGCCAGCCGGACAGGGCGATCGCGCCCTGATGGACATCGTCCTGGCTGTACTGGTCCAGCCCGAGCGCGAACAGCTCCATGAACTCGCGGGCATAGTTCTCGTTCGGTGCGGACGCGGTCGACGTCCGCCCGTCGAGGTACCAGAGCATCGCCGGGTCGATGGTGACCTGCTGGGCGAGGGTGCGGAAGTTCCCCAGGGCAGATTGCCGAAGGAGCAGGTTCTGGCCGTACATCAACCCGGCGTCCGCGACCTTCTTGCGGCTCGAGGTGAAGTGGCCGTGCCAGAACCAGGTCATCTTCTCGGCGAGACCGACGGCCGGGTCGGCCATTCGGGCGAGCCACCACTGGGTCAGCGCAAGGGGTTTGCTCTTGTCGAGCGACGGGGCCGGCGGGAGCGCGGGCGGTTGAGCTGCCAGAACCACCTCGATCGCAGCGTTCACGCCACCCGCCATGAGTGCCTCGACCTGCCCGGGCAGCGGGCCGAAGCTGGTCCGGCGCAAGAGGTGGGCGATGAGGGCGGAGTCGGTTGCCATTAGCGAAGTGTCCACCGCCGCGCACGCAGCGTGCGACCAGTCGATGCAAGGGCGGTGTAAGGGCGGTGTAAGGGCTACTTCCGATCATGCAGCAACGCGCAACAGCACGGCGAGCAAGGCCGCCCGGCGCCAGGCCCGACCTCCTGGGCGCCGTAACGGGCACGGTCACGTCCGCGATCAACACGGTGATCAGCTCGGTCAACGGGATGATCCGGGCGATCGACGCGGTGCAGATCCACGTCCCCGTCAACCCGACCTCGCCATTGCCGTCAATCGACTTCGACTGGAGCGGCGCCGGGATTCGCCAGATCACCTCGTTGCACTCCGGTGGCTCGTGCCGGGGACGCCGGGGTCGGACGTGCTGGCGGTCCACCAGGCCGGCGAGCGGGTCGTCGCCCGCGGGGCGGCTCGCGGCGGCCGGCGTCACTGTGAACGTCTACGGCGGCGGGAGGATGGGCCATGGCCCCGAGGGCGGAGGCACGCGGTTCGCCGGCGCCCCGGCCAGCCGATCGCCGGCTAGACCTCCGGCGGGTACCCCGTGATCCGCCGGATCTCGCGGTACAGCGGCCGCAGCTGCTCGTACAGCCGCAGGTAGACGGTGCGGTACAGCTCCTCGTAGAGCGCGTGCGCGGCCGGATCCGGGTCCCGAGTCTCGGCCGTCCTTGTCATTGCGTGCACGGCAGTCTCGAAGTCGGGGTGCAGCCTCAGCCCGACGGCCGCGTCGATGGCCGCGCCCAGGCCGCTCGTCTCGTGCGTGTGCGGACGCTTGGCGGGCAGCCCGAACACGTCGGCGATCAGCTGGACTGCCGCCGGGCTCTGACTCCCGCCGCCCGACACGCGGATCTCGGTGACCGGCACCTTCGTCCGCCGACCGGTCCGCTCCATTCCCTCCCGCAGCGCGTAGGCGAGCCCCTCAAGGATCGCCCGGTAGAGGTGGGCGCGCGTGTGGACGTCGCCCCAGCCGATGACGGCGCCCTTGGCCTCAGGCCCGGGGATGCGCACGCCCGGGGACCAGAATGGCTGCAGCATGAGTCCCATCGAGCCTGTCGGCGTGGCGGCGACCAGGTCGTCGAACAGGGACTCCGTGTCCACCCCCAGCTCGCGCGCCCTCGCCACCTCGGCCGCGCCGAACTCGCGCTTGAACCACTCGATCATCCAGAACCCGCGGTAGACCTGGACCTCGAGGCTGTACGCGTCCGGGACGGCCGCCGGGTAGGGCGGCACGAGCGGGATGACCTCGACATGGCGTCGATGCGTGGTGTTGAACGTTGCGGTGGTGCCCAGCGAGATCGCGCCCACGTGCGGGTCCAGCGCGCCCGAGCCCAGGACCTCGCACGCCTTGTCGCCCGCGGCGGCGATGAGCGGCAGGCCGGCCGGGATGCCCGTGGCCGCCTCGGCGGCGGAGGTGATCTGACCCATGACATCGCCGGGTCGGACGAGCTCCGGCAGCCACTCACGCCTGATCGGGACGGCTTGCCACTTCCAGTCGCCAGGGCCTGCCCACGCCAGGCCTTTGTAGTCGAACGGGAGGTAGCCCACCTGCGCCGCGACGCTGTCGGCAAAACGGCCGGTGAGGCGGTGGACCAGGAATCCGGACAGCAGGAGATAGCGGCGGACCTTCGCCCACATCGCGGGGTCCAGCCGGGCGAGGACGTTGGCCTCCGCCTCCGACTGGAAGGTCGCCACCGTTTCGGTCGCGCGGGCCACCTTGAACGCGAGTCCCCACTTGCCGCCGATGCGCGGCAGGCCCTCGGCTCGGCAGCGGTCGAGCCAGACCATCGCTCGGCGGAGCGGCTCGCCCTCCTCGTCGGTGACCACGACGGTGCCGCGCTGGGTCGTGAGCGCCACGCCGCCGATGGCGTCCCTCTGGACGCCGGGTTGCGTCCAGAGCGCTCGGGTCGCCTCGCCGATGGCCCGCCAGTAGAGGTCCGCATCCTGCTCGCAGCAGCCGGGCGGGCCGGGGACGTACGCCTCGATGGGCACCTTGGTTCGCGCGAGGACGGTGCCGGTCGGGTCGAACAGCATCGCCCGCACGCTCTGCGTGCCGACGTCGAGTGCGAGGATCCGGTCGCCGCTCATTCCGGGCCGGGGAGCAGCACGCCCGGGTTCATCATGCCGTCGGGGTCAAACGTGCGGACCACCGCGTTGAGCGCAGCCATGCCGAGTGGGCCCTTCTCGGCGGCGAGGTAGGGAGCGTGGTCCACGCCCACGCCGTGATGGTGGGTGATCGTGGCGCCGTCCGCGACGATCGTCTGGCTCGCGGCGGACTTCAGTGCCCGCCATCGGGCCATCGTCTCATCCGGGTCAGCGGCCAGCCGGAAGATGTATGTCACGTAGAGGCTCGAGCCTGACGGGTACAGGTGCGAGAGGTGCGTGAAGACGTGGACGCGCTCGTTCCACGGCTCGAGGGCGCTGCCCAGCGCGGCCTCCAGCCTCGCGAGCAGGCCCGGCACGCGCGCCCAGTCGGTGGCGGTCTCGAGCGTGTCCGATGCGTACCCAGCTGACCAGAGCGCGTTGCGCAGGTACGGGGAGCGGAAGCGCGTGCGCGACCACGCGTTGGCGAGGGCTGGGAGCCCGATGCCGCCGTGGGCGCCGAGGATTGCCTTCGCCTCGGCCCGGGCTGCCTTGGCAGTGCGTCGGCGCCCGGCCACGCCGGTCAGCACGAGCACCCAGTCGCCGTGCCGGCGCCGAGCGCGGACGTAGGCGCTGAGAGCGCGGGTCTGGGCGGGCTTGTCCGCGAATGCGAGGAGCGTGCGAGTCTCGTCCGAGGTCGAGAGTCGCACCATCGAGAGACCGGGCTTCGCCTGGACCAGCTCGCGGACGGCGTCCAGGGCCTCGGGCCAGGCGGGGAGGGCCCAGGCGTCCATTCGCTCGACCTCGGGGTGGGGCGCGGCGCGCAGCACGGCCTCGGTGAGGATGCCGAGGCGGCCCTCTGAGCCGAGCACGAAGTGGCGCAGGTCCGGGCCCGCGGCCGACGCGGGGTGCGGAGGCATCACCAGGGTCCCGGCGGGAGCCTCGAGCGTGCCACCTGCGAACAACTGCTCGATCCGGCCCGAGCCGAGGCTCCTGAGCCCCGATCCGCGGGCCGCCACCCAGCCGCCGACGGTGGCCAACTCCCAGCTCTGCGGCTCGTGGGCCACGGTGAGGCCGTGCCCGGCGAGGAGCGTCGCGAGGGCGGGACCGGTCGTCCCAGCCAGCACGGTCACGAGACCGCTCTGCTCGTCCACGGTACGCACGCCCACCAGCGCCCCGAGGTCGACGGTGATGAGGGGATCAGCGCTGGGCCGGGCGCTGACGCCGCCGACGACGCTGGTGCCACCTCCGTACGGGATCAGCCGCGCGCCCACGCTCCTGGCGTGGTTGATCAGCGCACGCACATCGGCGGCTTCGGCAGGCTTCGCGACCGCGTCGGGCACGGCGTCGAGCCGGCCGTAGCGAAGCGAGGCGAGGTCGGGCAGGCTCTGCCCGCGGGAGCGCCGCACGCGGGTCTCCTCGTCCGTCGTGAGTCGGAGGTCCTCAACGGACTGCAGGCGCGAGGACGGGACGGCCGCGACCACCTCAGGAAGCGTCGCCTCGGGCGGCGGCGTCGCGTTGCCGATGCGGGACTCCAGGAACCTTCTGCCGTCCCGACCGACTGTCGTGGCGTCGTCGTCGTCGCCCCAGCCATTCCAGCTGCGCATGGGACCATCGTGCCACTCGCGCCCCCCTTTGCGCGAACCATCCGGCGACCTGCCGATCCGCCGACCTGCCGATCCGCCGACCTGCCGATCCGCCGGCGCATGCCGATCCGCCGGCGGGGCCAGCCTGCTGCGCCTCCCCGCCATGCCGACGCCGGCCCGCGCACCTTGCCCGCCCGTCCCGCCGTCCCAGGCTGGCGGCCGGTCGTTGCCGCCAGGCCGGGCTTGCGCGGTGGTTCGCGAATCGCAACATCATCGGTCGTGGCAGCGTGGCAGCGTGGCAGCGTGGCAGCGTGGCAGCGTGGCAGCGTGGCA
>JBBIIL010000020.1:19909-21013 GCA_037446495.1 Chloroflexota bacterium
CGTGGCAGCGTGGCAGCGTGGCAGCGTGGCAGCGTGGCAGCGTGGCAGCGTGGCACAGCTGGGAAGGTGGAGGCCACAGCCCAAGATCGTTCCGCGATTGGTGAACGACCCGCACCCGGGTGCCTGGCGGCGACGTCCCTCCACCCAGCCGCTGGCCGTGGCGTGGGCGGCCGCACGGTGGGACCGGGACGGCCCCAGGCTAGGGGGGCCGGTGGCGCGACAGTCAGGCGGTCGGCCGCCGCGTCAGACAGGCGGCCACGGAACCGCCGGCCAGCGGGGATCGGGCTGCGGGAAGACGCCTGCGGCGATCAGCCTATCCAGCCGTCGCGTCGTGGCCGCAACCTCGATCGGGTCGAGCAGCTCGCGCAGCGTCGCGCCCAGCCTGCCGTCGAGGCTGCGTCGGAGCAGCCTAAGGACCTCGGACTCCTCGTCGGCGAACGGGTCGCCGCGCCATGCCCATAGCACGGTGCGCAGCTTTGGCACCGGCGAGAACGTGACCCCGTGGTCGACGCCGTAGAGGTGCCCGCCGAGGACCGGCAGCAGGTGTCCCGCCTTGCGGTCGGTGTTGTTCACTGCGGCATCGAACACAGCGATCCGCCGAAGCCGCGGGTCGGACTCGTTCACCAGCTCCACGGGGTCAACCTCGGGGTCCGTTCGGATCCAGAGCTGGAGCATTCCCTCGCCCAGCGGCCCGTCTCGAAGGACCGTGGGCGGGACAATCCCCCAGCCGGTTGCCTGGGACACCGCGAACGCCGCCACCTCCCTCCGGGCGAGCGTGCCGTCCGGGAAGTCGTGAAGCGGCCGCTCACCGATGACCGGCTTGTGGATGACCGCGGCCTCCACCCCGTCCGCGCGCACGACGCCGAGCAGCGCATTGTTGGATGACACCCAGAGCCGGCCGATCAGCTCCAGCTCGCCGCCCGCGAGCAGCTGCAGCGCCTCGTCCGAGTGCAGCACGGGCATCGGCAGGCCCAGCGATTCGATCGTGGTGGCGGCCGCCTCGTCCTCGGCGGCCTGCTCGTCCTCGAGCTCCTCAGCGAGCTCCGCCTCGAACGCGGTCTCCGCGGCGGCGTCGAGGGGCGGCTCGGGCGCCGTTTCGCGCGC
>JBBIIL010000020.1:21113-44800 GCA_037446495.1 Chloroflexota bacterium
GCGCCGTTTCGCGCGCTCCGCCGTCGATGTCCGGCATCAATCCTGCCGTCAGTTCAGGAGATGACCGTTCCGGCGGGGGCAAAGGTGCCCTTGCGGGTCGAGCGGCTGGCCGCACAAGGGGCAGGGGGGCCGACCGGCGGCGAGCACCCGAGCGGCGCGCGCGACGAAGCGTCGGGCCTCGGCCGGCGCGACCCGTGCGCGAAACAGGTCGGGCCCCTCCTCGTCGTCGCTCCCGACCTCCTCGACCTCGTCCTCCTCCTCATCGGTCAGCTCGGTCGCCTCGAGGATGATGAGCTGGTCAACGGTGTCCCAGCCCAGCGACAGCGTGCCCGCGCGGAAGGCCTCGTTGAGCGGCTCGTCGAGCGCGGCGGTGTCACCGACCTCGCCCTCGACCTCGCCCGCATCCCCGACACCGCGACGCTCGAGCTCCTCCAGGAGCTCCACCATCCGCTGGGCGAGCGCCGCCACCTGCACCTTCTCCAGCGACACGGACACGACGCGTGTCCCTTCGCGCGCCTGGAGGAAGAACGTGCGGTTGCCGGGCTCGCCAACGGTTCCCGGGACGAACCGGTCGGGCGTGTCGAATAGGTGGCGTCGTCGAGGCATCAGGCGATGGAGGGTACCCGATGTCCGATCACTGGACCTGCACTTGGATCTGGTGGTGGCCGCGGGCGCCGTCGGGGTCCGGCGCCGTGACCTTGTCGGTCTGGACAACGCCGGTTCCGTCCGTGGCGCGCACCTCGATGAAGTGGGCGCCAGGTGCCGCCTGCCAGGTCCACTTCCACTGCACCCAGGTGGCGGCCGAGAGCTCGGTGGCGAGCGTGGCCGCCTGCCAGGGCCCACCGTCCACCCGCAGCTCGACCTTCGCGATCCCGCGGTCGGGCGCCCACGCCACGCCGGCCACCGCCACAGGCCCAGCGCTCACTCGCGCCCCGGACTGCGGCACGTCGATGCGGGACTGCGTGAGGATGGGCGCCTCCTTCGCCCAGCCGCGCGGGACCCAGTAGGCGTCGATCGCCTCGAGCGTCGTGAGCTCGATCTCCGTGAGCCACTTGGTGGCCGACACGTAGCCGTACAGGCCGGGCACGATGAGGCGGGCGGGGAAGCCATGCTCGGCAGGGAGCGGCTGGTCATTCATCTTCACGGCGATGATCGCGTCGCGCGGGTGGGCCGGGTCCGTGATCCACGTCGTGGGGAAGCCAGCGGTCCAGCCGTCGATGGACCGGGGGACGACCTGCGTGGCGCCGGACTGGACGCCCGCCATCGCCAGGACGTCGGCCAGCTTGACGCCCGTCCACTTCGCGTTGCCGACCAGATTGCCGCCCACCTCGTTGGAGACGCACGCGATGGTCACGTACTGCTCGATGAGCGGCAGCTGGACGAGCTCCGCGAAGGACAGGCGGACCTCCCTGTCCACCATGCCGAACACGCGAAGGCTCCACGTTGCGATGTCCACCGACGGCGGGAAGAACGCGGTGTCGATCCTGTAGAACTCGCTGTTGGGGACCACGACTGGGGTGATGCCCGGGATGCTGAACGAGGCGTCGGCACCCGGAGCGGGCGCCGGGTCAACCGCCTGCGGGATGGCCAGCTTGGAGGTGCCCGCCGCGCCCGTCCCGTCGCCCACGGAGGCACTGGCCTCCGCCGCCGCACGACCACCGAGCATCGCCCGTCCGATCAAGCCGCCTGCAAGCGCGAGCGCTCCCATGGCGCCGGCCTGGAGGAGGAATGCTCGGCGCCCGGGGCGGGCCTCCGCGCTGAAAGCAGCTGCTCCTGAAGGCTCCGTGCCGGAGGCGGACGGCGACGCGGCGGTGCCCGCGTCGACCCGGGGTCGCGCCGCGGCCAGCAGCATCACGAGCGCCTGGAGGCCGAGGCCAGCCTGGAGCGCCGCTGCCACGACGACGAGCGGCCCGATGGCCGTGGGGTCCCGAAGCGAGGCCAGCCCGCCAATCGCGACGAGGCCGACGATGAGGACGCCCGCCAGCGTGACCCGCCGCCGCGCGATGACGCCGATGCCCGCGCCGGCTGCCAGCACGATCGCCGTGACCAGCGCCAAGAGGGCGGCCTTGTCGTTGGTGCCGAACAGGGAGACCACGACCTCCTTGCTCCCTGGCGGCGCGAAGTCGATGGCCGCGGTGCCCACGGCGGCGAGCGGGGAGGGGATGCCGCGGATCAACCCGGCCAGCAGCTCTCCGGTGGCGAGGGCCGCTGCAGCGGAGATGGCGCCTGAGAGCGCGGCACGGCCCGCCGGGACGCCTGGCAGCGGTGCAGGCCCGCCCTGTGCAGGCGGGGACGGCTCCGGGGAGGAGAGGGCGGGCTGATTGGTCACGGGACGCTCTCGATGGTCATCGGAAGTTGTTTCGCGCGGGAGGCGATATCGGATCGGCGACGGGCGGCACCTTCTCACGCGGACGTGACATCACGATGACACGGGTTCGGGAATCGCGACCGGCGCCCGGCTAGCGGGCGGCGTTCGACTTGCGGTCACGCGGGCGGGGCGCCAGCGCGACCGCGCCCGGACGGGACGGCTACGCGCGGACCTCCTGGCGGAGGAACAGGACGTAGGCGATGGCGAACAGGAGCACGGTCAGCGCGACGAGCGCCACCAGCTGCGGCCAGACCAGCAGGATGCTCTGGTCGAGCGTGAGCAGGGTCGGGATCTGCTGCTGGCTGCTGGTCGCCTGGCCGAGGTTGCTGATCATGATCGCCTTGGTCCGGGGGTCCATGACGGCCTGGAGGACGTCGGAGTACAGCTGGGCCGGGGACAGGCGGAGCATCAGGTTCTGCGCGGTGGCGGACCCGAACTGCGCCGAGATGGACGCCGACGAATCGATCGGGAACAGGAACGAGGCCAGGGCCGGGAGCAGGAACCCCCCGACCATCGTGACCGCCAGCCACGACCCGAAGCCCACCAGGGCCGCGGTGGCCGCGCTGCGGATGACCGTGGACAGCAGCAGTGCGAACGCCAGCCAGAACGAGGCGTACAGCACCGTGGCGATGAACCAGACGCCCACGCGGGCCAGGTCCTCCGCCTGCGGGATGATCCCCAGGCGCAGGATCCCGATGGCGGTGACCAGCACCACCAGCACCACCATCATCACCACGATCACGAAGATCCCGGCCGCGAACTTGCCGTTGACCACGTCGTCACGGTGGACCGGCTGCGCCAGCAACCGCGAGAGCGTGCCCTGGCTGCGCTCGGAGTTGATCCCGTCGAAGCCGAACGAGATCCCCACCAAGGGCACCAGCAGCGTGACGAGCGTGATCATCGCCACGCCGCCGAACGAGGTGGAGCCATGGGTGAACAGGACCAGGAACGCCAGTGGGTTGCCCGACGCGGCCGTGGCCTGCTGCTGCACGTCCGCCGAGGAGAAGTAGAGCGGCAGGATGGACAGGACGGCAATCACGACCAGCAGCACGAAGAAACGCCAGCTGGCGATGTGGTCGGCCAGCTCCTTGGCGGCGATCGTGCGCCAGCCGCCCGACGGAGCCCGCTCCGAGCGTCGGGCGTCGGCGCGGGTCCTGCGGGTCGGCGTTCCGGCGGTCTCAGCGGCGGCCATCGATTCCCTCCGGGACGAAGCGGCGGTACAGCTCCAGCAGGTCGGTGCCGCGCCGGCGCAGGTGGACGATCGGCAGGTTCGCCGCCGCGAGGGCGGTCGCCAGCGGGGCGGCGACGTCGTGGCTGGCGGCCACGATGCGGATGGAGTCGAGGCGTGCGTCCGGCGTCACGCTGGTCACGCCCGGGACGCCGAGCGCCACCGGGTCGATGTCAGCAGGCGAGCCGACCACCCCCACCTCGAGCTCCACGGCGGCGTCGGTGCCGCCCATGAGCTCGTCGAGCGGGCCTGCAGCCACCAGCCTGCCGGCCGAGTAGAAGCCCACCCGGTCGCACAGCGACTGCACCTGGCCGAGGATGTGGGACGAGAGCAGCACCGTGAGGCTGTGCTCCCGCACGAGGCGGCGGAGCAGCCCCAGGAGCTCCTCCACGCCCGACGGGTCGATGGCGATCGTCGGCTCGTCGAGGATCAGCACGGACGGGGTCTTGACGAGCGCGTCGGCGATGCCCAGCCGCTGGCGCATGCCGCGCGAGTACGTCTCGGCCTTCTTGTCGGCGGCGTCCTCGAGGCGCACCTCGGCGAGCAGCTCGTCGATGCGGGCGTCCGCCTCGCGGCGGGAGATCCCGTTCAGGCGCGCCGTGTAGCGGAGGTTCTCCCGCCCGGTCATGTTGCCGTAGAAGCCCACGTTATCGGGCAGGTAGCCGACCTGCCGCTTGACGGCGAGCGGCTCGCGGGTGGGGTCCAGGCCCACGACGCGGACCACGCCACGGGTCGGCTCCGTGAGGCCGAGCAGCATGAGCACCGTGGTCGTCTTGCCGGCGCCGTTGGGCCCCAGCAGGCCGAACACCTCGCCCCTGCGAATCGTCAGGTCGAGCGAATCCACCGCGGTGAACTCGCCGTACTTCTTGGTGAGCCGGCGGGCCACGATGACCGCGTCGTCGGGGACGTCCGCCAGGAGCTCCGCCACCGTGCGCCGCCGGCGCTTGGGCCGGTCCTCGGGCGACGACGCGGCCTCCACGTCCCATGGGCGCACGGCGTGCTCGGCGCCGTCGGTCAGGCCCGTGTCCGGGTCGTCGGGGTCATGGGGAGCCCGCGCCGGGGCCGTCGCGTCGGGGGGCGTCACGCCGGCGGCAGGCCGGGGCCTCGCACTGAGGCCCACGGTCGAACGGGGGCGACGACGCTGCAGCCCGCGCCGCGGCTCGGACGGGTTCGTCCGGTCCTCGGTCATCGGGCTACCGCCGCCCGTATGTCCGGAAGACCCAGTACAGCCCGACGAAGGTCGCCAGGAGCAGCACGACGCCGGCGATCCACCAGAACTGCGGGGTCTCGACGCGGACGCGGATGTCAACCGAGCCGTTGGCCTCGGCGCCCGCGACCTTGAGGGTGACGACGTAGTCGCCCGCGATCGCGTCCTTGGACGGGGTGATCTTGGCGGTGAAGTTCTGGGTGTTGTTGGAGGCGCCGGCCGCGATGGTGGCGGCGGTGGCCGGGTCGAAGCTCACGGTCCAGCCCGTGGGGTTGGTCGAGCTGGGCTGGACCTGCGTGATCGGCGCCGTGCCCGTGTTGGTGGCCACGATGACGAAGTCCTTCTCGGTGCCGGCGTTGGCCGTGGTGGACAGGACCTGGTCAGGCGTGGACACGGACATCGAGTAGGCGCCGGTGATGGTCACCGTCATGTCGGCCTCGGCGGTCTTGCCGCCGCCCGATGCCGTCACCACCACCGGGAAGTCGCCCGCCGTGGCGTTCGGGTCGGGCGTCACGCTCACGGTGAGTGCACCCGTGCTGCCCGCAGCGACCTGGAGCGTGGTCGCAGTCGAGGAGCCGGCCGGCTTGGCCGAGACGGTCCAGGCGTTGGGCCCCTGCGCGTTCCAGGAGTAGCTCGCCTCGCTGGGCGTGTCGTTCTTGAGGGTCAGGTTGAAGGTGAAGGTCGAGGTTGACGTGCCCTTCTGCTGCGGAAAGTCGGCGGTCATCGAGACCGAGCCGGCGGCCGCGGACTCGACGCGCACGGAGACCACGAGCGTCTCCTTGGTGGCCCCGCCATCCGCATGGATCGTCAAGTTGTTCGTGCCAGCCGTCGCGGTGGCGGGGACGTCCACCGAGAACTGCACGTCCGGCGCGGTGGTTGCGGTGGGGCTGGCGTTGCCGACGAAGACGCTGTCGATCACGGTGCCGCCGCCGCGGAATCGGGAGGTCCAGCCCGAGGGCACCCCGTCGGCGGACAGGCTGACCGTGGCTGCCGGGCTGGCGGAGAGGGTCAGCTTGAAGGTGGCGGTCGAGCCGGGCTCGGCCACCACCTCGGGGTAGGGCGTCGTGATCGTGAGCGCTCCAGCGGCACCGACCATCGGGGCCCCTGGGCCGGCGACGAGGGCGAGGACGCCAAGGGCGAGGGCGATCCGCGAGGTCATGCCGACCCGACTCGGATGCCCGGAAACGCGATCCGACATGCGCTGTCTCCAGGAGGGATGGTGAACAGGTGCTGACGCTGGCCGGAGCCCGGCCTCCTCGCCGGGTCCGCGGCGGCGATGATATGGCGGATTGCATGAGAGGGGCCTGAGATGGCAGCAGGACGAACGCCCTGGTCCCCTCGACGCCCGCTTCGACCGCGCTGCGGGGGCCCGCTACGACGCCTGCGGCGTGGCCGCCGGGGGCGTGGGCGTCGGTGCGGGCGTGGTGATTGGGGTTGGGGCCGGCGGCGCCGTGGGGACCGGGGTGGGCGGGGGCGGCGTGGGCGGCGGGGGCATCGGCGTGTCAGCCGGCGTGGGCGTGTCCACCGGCGCGGACGGCGCGGGCGCCACGGACGCGGACGGGGACGTGACCGGCGTCGGGCACGGGAACGCCGAGCCTGCCGGCGAAGCCGATGCGTCCGACGAGGACGGGAGGCCCGACGGCGGAGCGACCGACGCGCACGGGTCCATCGAGGCGCTGGGCGACGGCGAGGCGCACGTGCCCCCGCCGACGAGGGCCCCCCACGAGTGCCCGTACGGGTTGAACCCGCCGTTGTAGAAGTACGAGGTCTTGGTCCCCTTCAGCCCGCCGCCGACGAATGGTCCCTTCTGCGCCCGCTGGAGCCACGCCCGGTCGGCGACCAGCCACTGCGGGTTGCTGTTCTCGAACCCGACGGTGGTAAGCACGGCGTCGCCGCACGTGTTCGCCGGCAGCGCGGACGTGGGCGCCGTGCCCGGGAGGAACAGCTGGGTCACGCTGGGGCCCTTCCCCGAGGCGAGCGTCCCGGTCCATGGGTCCAGCGTGGCCTGGTCGAGGCCGCTGGGGCGCGAGAATTGGTTGATGCTCCAGCTCTTCGTCGCCTCCTGGAGGAAGCCCTGCCAGACGTACGTGGTGACGTCGATCGAGAACAGCGGGTCGGCCGCGGTGGACACCAGCGAGTTGTCGGAGTTGCCGTTCCAGGCGCCCACGGCGAGCGCGTACTCGCCCTTCTTGCGGTCGGATGCGGACGGGACGCCGAGGTATCCCCAGGCGTTGAGGTCCTTGGCGTCGTTGTTGGTGCCCGTCTTGAGGGTTGCCGGGCGGTGCAGGCCGCTGGTGCTGGTGAGCTCGAACTGGCCCCAGAACGGGTTGATCGACGGCTGTGTGTTCCCGGCCAGCGTGTCCGTGATGATGTAGGCGGCACCCGGGTCGATGACCTTCTTCGCGCTGACCTTGGCGGGGTCGGTGTTGTCGACGAGCGCGTTGCCGGACGGGTCGGTGACCTTGAGCAGCGTGGTCTGGTCCACGAGCTGGCCGCCGTTGGCGAGGGTGCCGTAGGCGCGCACGAGGTCGATCGCGTGGACCTCGGCCACGCCCAGCGCGAACGAGAGGCCCGCGTTCGTCGGGCCGTTCTGGAAGTTCACGCCCATCGCCTCGGCCTGCGCCTGGACGCGCTGGACGCCGATGAGCGAGAGCGCCTTGACCGCGGGCACGTTGAGCGAGAACCGCAACGCGTCCTGCATCCGGACAGGCCCGCGCTCGAGCATGTCGGCATCCGTTGGGATGTACCCGCCGCCCATGTCCGCGGTCACGTCCATGAACACCGTCCCCGCGGTGATGTAGCGGTCGGCGATGCCCGTGGCGTACATGAGCGGCTTGAAGGCGGAGCCGGGCTGGCGCCAGCCGTCGGCAAGGACGTCGAACTTGGGCTGGAACTGCTTGGTGGCCTTGGTGGCATTGGGATCTGCCGAGCCGACGTAGGCGATGATCTGGCCCGTCTGGTAGTCCTGGGCGATCAGCGCCCCGTTGTAGAGCGACTTGTTCGTCAGGTTCTTCATCCAGGTCTGGTAGGGGAGGCCCAGTGCCTTCGCCGTCGCGGCGGGGTTCTTGGCATGCGGGACGATCGCCGCCGCCTTGACCCACTTCTCGGCGATCCCCTGGAGCTTGTAGTCCAGCGTGGTCTGGATGGTCAGGCCGCCGCGCTCGAGGACGGGACAGGTGGCCACGCCCTGACCGCACAGCCGGGTCGCCAGCTCGCGGCGGACCTGCCACACGAACTGCGACGCGAGCCAGGGCCGGTCCTGCTGCGAGGCCAGAATGACGGGCGCCTGCCTCGCGGCCGCGAAGTCGGCGGCGCTGTACGTGGTTCCGGTGAGCGGCGTGCGGCCGGACGCCATCAGGTCCAGCACCACGTTGCGACGCTGGACGATGGCGGCGCTCTGCGGGACCACGAGCTGCGGGACGCAGCCCTTGTCGCCCGGGTTGAGGTTCGGGTCCGTGCACACGGTCTGCGCGTTCTGCACCAGGTCGTAGAAGTCGGGCGCCTGGGGCAGTGCCGCGATGATCGCCGCCTGCGCGAGGGTCAGCTTCGCCGCCTGCGTCCTGTCCGTCAGGTCGATGCCGAAGTAGCCCTTCACCGCCGCGGCGACGCCGTACGTGTCGTTGCCGTAGTAGTTCTGGTTGAGGTAGGCGGCCAGGATCCGCTGCTTGCCCTCGACCCCCGGGAAGGCCTGGGTCACCCGGATCGACTGGATGATCTCCTTGACCTTCCGGGTGAACGTGGGCTCCGTCTGGGCGGATCCGTCCGCGGACAGCAGGCGCTGGCGGACCAGCTGCTGGGTGATCGTGGAGCCGCCCCGCGGACGGCCGCGGAGGGCGTCGAAGCCCGAGGCGAGGATGCCCACAGGATCGAAGCCGGAGTTGTCCCAGAATGTGGCGTCCTCGACCGCGGTGGTCGCGTCCGCGATGACGGGCGGGATGTCCTTGAACTGGAGAACGGTGCGGTTCTCGGTGCCGAACGTGGCCAGCTGCGTCGAGCCGTCGCGGGCGTAGACCACCGACTGCTGGATCAGCTGGATCTGCTCAAGCTGGCGGGGGTCGGGCAGGTTCCTGGCGAGCGTGGCATAGAGGCTGACCGCGGCCACGGCTCCGGCGACGCCCAGGAACGCGAGCGTCGCGAACAGGAAGAGGCCCATCTTGGCGGCCGTTCCCATGCCGCGCCGCCGCCGCCGAGGGCGGTCGGGAGAGGCGACAGCCCAGTCCCGGGGCGGCGCCTGATCGTCGTTCTGCATCGCGCGCAAGGATGCCCCGAGCGCGCCGATCGTGCTGGGCGGGGGCAAGCCGGGGCTGCGCAAGCCGCTACAGCCCGAACCGTGTGATGGCCTCGCCCGCCAGGCGCGCACCGATGGCCAGCGAGGACGTGGCGGCAGGCGAGGGCGCGTTGCGCACGTGGAGGACGCGATCGGCGCCCGCGAGGTCGAAGTCGTCCACGAGCGTGCCGTCGCGCCCGAGCGCCTGTGCCCGCACGCCCGACGGCCCGAACGTGACCTGGTCACCGCGGAGCTCGGGCAGGTAGCGCTGCATCTCCCGCACGAAAGCTCGCTTGGACCAGTCGCGCCACATCTCCGCGGCGCCCGTGCGCCAGAACCTGCGGGCGAGCCTGCGGAAGCCGGGGTTGGCAAGCGCCTCCGCCAGGTCCCTGGGGGAGACGTCGCGGCGGCGGTAGCCGGTCCGCGCGAAGGCGAGGACGGCATTCGGGCCGGCCCAGACCTCGCCGTCGATCCGGCGGGTGAAGTGGACGCCGAGGAACGGGAACCGCGGGTCGGGCACCGGGTAGATCAGGCCGTTGACGAGCCTCGCCGCTGACGGGGTGAGCGTGTAGTAGTCGCCCCGGAACGGGACGATCGACGGGCTGTCCTTCGTTCGGTCACCCGTGAGCGCCGCCACGCGGTCGGCCCACAGCCCGGCACATGCGATCACCGTCCTGGCCTGGATGGGCCCGCGCGGCGTTTGGACCACCAGGGCGTCGGGCCGGCGTTCGATCGCGGTCACGGGTCGCGCCAGCTCCACGTCCCCGCCGCGGGCGCGCACGTCGTCCGCGAAGGCACGGGTCACCAGCGTGAAGTCGGTGATGCCGGTGCGCGGGCTCCACAGCCCGCCGATGCCCGCGACGTGCGGCTCGATCTCCCGGATGCGTTCGGGCCCCACCTCCTCCAGTCCGTCCACGCCGTTGACGAGCGCGCGCTCCTTCAGGCTCGCGAGGCGCGGGCGCTCAGCCTCGTCGAGGGCCACGACCAGCTTGCCCGGCCAGGCGATCGGGATCCCGTGCTCCTCGCAGTAGCGCTCGAGGAGGCCTTTGCCCTCGCGGCAGAGCAGCGCCTTCTGCGAGCCTGGCGCGTAATACAGCCCTGCGTGCACGACGCCCGAGTTGTGCCCGGACTGGTGGGCTCCGACCACCGCCTCTCGCTCGAGGACAGCGAGGCGAATGTCCGGCCGCCGCTCGAGGAGGCGCAGGGCCGTGGCGAGTCCTACGATGCCCGCCCCGATCACCGCGACGTCCACGCGCTCCGGGGCGCTGGGGGCAGGCGGCGTGGCGTTGGTGCGCATGGCGTGGACGATAGCGCGTCCGGCATGCCGCCCGGTTGACGGCGCGCCAACCCCCGAATTCGGTCCGCGTGGCCGGACGCGCTATCGTGGGCTGGCCGGCTTGGCTGACGGCGCCGGGGTGCGCCAGGAGCGGTGGCGCCGTGCGTCGTGGGGCGTCGCGGTCCCGCCGGGAGCCGGAGTCGTCAGCGGCGGGCGAGGACGGCGAGCAGCCGGTCCACGAACTCAGCTTGCGCGGGGTTCAGGCGTCGACGCGCCTCTGCGGGTCGTGCCCACAGCACGCGGTCGACTTCGGGGACCACGACCGTGAGGCCGGTCTTGGGCGGCCACTCCACCTCCACCTCAAGACTGCGCAGGCTGCCGGGGTCAAGGTCGCCCTCGTACGCCCAGGCGTGGACCGTCTTGCCCGAGCGCAGGCGAACCTCGCCCAGTTCGATCGGCGGCGGTCCGTCCGGCGGGCGGTGGCCGGTCTCCTCCTCGAACTCGCGGCGTGCGGCGTCGAGGAGGTCGACCTCGGTCTCCAGCGGGGCGCCCTTGGGGATCGACCATGCGGCCGTGTCGCGACGAGCCCAGATCGGGCCGCCCGGGTGGGCGATGAGGACCTCCACGGTGTCGCCGGTGCGCCGGTAGAGGAGCAGCCCTGCGGAGCGCTTGCCCATGGTGGTCCTGAGTCTGGCGCGTCGGGCGCCGAAGCGGGGCTCCTCGGCGCAGCAGACACGGAAGCGCCCGAAGGAACCATGCGCACCGGCTTCGCCTGCGACCCGACCGAGCAAGCTCGGCCATGTCGTTAGCGGCTCCAGCTCCGTCCACCTCAACGACCTTGCGGCCACCGTGGCGGAGGTTCAGAGACCCGGTCTGACGATTGCTCCCCAGTCCGGTGTCGGTGCTTTCCGGCCCCTTCGGGCAAGACGAACCATACGCGCCGGGGGCGCAGGGCTCCAATAGGGTTGTCCACGAACTTGGAGCTGGCGTCCCCGGACTTGTCCACGAATCGCAGCGGTCGTGGACAACGTGTGGAGAACTGCGCGACCTCGCTGCGGGAGGGCGGATCAGCCCCCGTCGACGACGACGCCGCGTGCCGACCGAGCTGGGGCGACCTCGTGGTGACGGAGGCAGCGCGCCTCGTAGGTCTCCACGGCCGGCGCACTGAACCCGCCGATGACGATGAGCGGATCGTCAATCGCGGCCGGCCGGCCGCCCACCAGGCGCTGCGTCCGCGTGGCAGTCTCGCCGCAGACCACGCAGATCGCCGACAGCATCGTGATCTCGTCGGCGAGGGCGAGCAGGTGGGGCATCGGCCCGAAGGGCCGGCCAGCGAAGTCGGTGTTCAGCCCGCTCGCGATGATGTGGCGGCCGCTCTGGCGCAGGGTCTCCGCCACGGGCACAAGGCTCTGATCGAAGAACTGCGCCTCCTCGATGCCGATGAGGTCCACGTCCCGCTCGCGCGCGAGGGCGAGGATCCGGACGGGCTCCGCCCTGGGAACCGGCGTTGAGGGGTAGCGCGCATGGCTCCGGCTCTCCGCGTACTCGGCGGGCGTCCGATCGTCGACGTCCGGTCGGACGAGCAGGATCCGCCGCTTCGCGATCTCCGCGCGGCGCAGGAGGCGGAGGAGCTCGTCGGTCTTGCCCGACGACATGCACCCCGCGATGACGTGGAGCCATGGATCGGCACGGAACAGCACGCCCCGATCCTACCGGCTCGGCCGCCGCCGCGGGTGGGTGCGCGGGCGCGCCAGCACCCCAAGGGGCACCAGGGGGCACCCGCAACAAGGGGCACCCGCAACGCCACAGGTCTCGTCGTCGGCACAGCGGTCAGGCTGACCGCGCCGGAGCCCGAGGTTGTGCGACGACGCCGCCTGTCGCCCGCCACGGGCCGCACAGCGGCCGACCGGCGCCCCGTGTCCAGCGTAGGATCGTCCGATGAACCCGAACGGCGGACCCGGCATCGGCCTGAACCTGCCCACGTGGCGGCGCGCGGACGCGACGATGGCATCGTGGCCCGAGATCCGCGCCATCGCCCGCGACGCGGAGGCGCTGGGAGTCGAGATGCTGTGGGTTCCCGACCACCTCGTGCGGGTGCTGCCCAGCGGGCGCTCCGTGGACTTCCGCGAGTGCTGGACGATCCTCACGGCCACGGCCGAGGCGACGACGCGGATCGGCATCGGGCCCCTCGTGGCATGCACGGGCTTCCGCAACCCAGGGCTGCTGGCCCGCATGGCCGACACGCTCCAGGAGGTGAGCGGCGGGCGACTGGTGCTGGGCCTCGGGAGCGGCGGTCCCGCGGCGGACACGAGCTGGCGGATGTTCGGCTTTGAGGAGCGTCGGCATGTGGGCCGTTTCGCCGAGTCGGTCGAGGTGATCGCCCGGCTGCTGCGCGGCGAGACGGTGACGTTCGCGGGCGAGCACGTGCACGCTGAGGGTGCGACCGTCGGGTTGCCGGCCGGCCGGCTGGGCCGGGAGCCGCACCGCCGGGTCCCCCTATGGGCAGCTGCTAAGGGCGACCGAACCATGGACGTGGCGGCGCGCTGGGCGGACGTGGTCAACGTGAACGCGCCGCTGGCCGGGCCGGCCGATGTGATCGCGGCGTCGGCTGCGGCCGTTGCGGCCTGCTCTCGTGTGGGGCGAGACCCGGCCAGCCTCATGCTCACCGGCTGGGCCAGGATCTCACTCGATGCGCAGAGCGTCGGCGCGGCGCGGGCCGGCTGGCTCGCGGGCTCGCCCGACGAGGTTGCGCAGACGCTGCGGGCAATGGCCGAGGCTGGCCTTGCGCACGTGTCCGTCTACGCCGGCACCGACGACGACCCGAGCCCGCTCCCGGCGCTGACCAGTCGCGCACTCGACCGCTTCGCGCTCGTGCTCGAGGCGCTCGCCGCGTCCTGAGGCCCCGAGGCGGCATCGAGTCGCCGTACCCACTCGGACGTCGCCGCCGCGCGGTTCGGGCGGTTTGCGAAGGCGCAGGAGGGGTTGATGCCGGGGTTCACGCCGTTTACGAGCAACTACTCCGACCTGTCGGACGAGAACGGCTACCAGTTCGAGTTCCGCTGCGACGTCTGCGGGTCCGGCTACCGGAGCGAGTTCACCCGCTCGGCGCTCGGCACGGCGGGCAACCTGCTGAGCGGTGCGAGCAGCCTGATTGGCGGGTTCTTCGGCGGCGCGGCAAACGCGGCGGACCGCGTCAGGGACGTCACCGACCGCAGCGCGCGTGACGAGGCGCTCCAGAAGGCCGCCAACGAGATCATGCACCTCTTCACGCGGTGCCCCCGCCGCAACCAGTGGGTTGACGAGACCTGCTGGAACGTCGCCCGCGGCCTGTGCGTCGGCTGCGCGCCGAACCTTGCGGCCGAGATGGAGGCGGAGCGCTCGTCGCTCGAGATCGCGCAGATGCGCCAGGCGATGCAGCAGGAGACGGTGTTCTCGGGGGATACCAGCGCCAAGCAGACAGTGTGCAAGACCTGCGGCAAGCCGGTGGGCTCGGAGAAGTTCTGCTCCAACTGCGGCACGCCCACAGGCCAGAACCACTGCACGCAGTGCGGCGCCGAGCTGGTGGTCGGCGCGCGCTTCTGCGGCAACTGCGGCGCGAAGTCCGGCTGACGCCCGCCGACCACGAGCTGCGCGGCGGCCCGAAGGGATCGGACCCGGCGGCCATGCCGGGCCGACGTTGTCAGGCTGCGGGCGTCCCGCAGTCCTTGCAGAACCGGGCCCCGGCGGCGAGGGGGCTGCCGCAGGCACGACAGGCCGCGCCTGCAGGTGCTGAGGGCTGGGTGCCGGCTGCCGGCGCCAGCGGCTCGGTGGTTGGGGCAGGCGACGCGGACGGCGACCAACCCCCGCCGGCCGCGGCCGGTGTCGCGGCGCCTGGGGCGGGCGGTAGGGCTGACGGCAGGCTCGGCACCGTCGGCCATGCGGGCTCGCCCCACGAAGGGCCAGGAATGGGCGCGGGCGCCTGCCCCGATGGCGGGCCCCAGCCCGGAGCCGTGGGCGCAGGCGGTGCCGGGACGGGCACCGCGGCCGGCGACGGACCGCCCTGAGGCCAGTTCGGAGCCGCGGCGGCGGGCGGCGCGGCGGCTTCTCCCCAGCCGGGAGCCGTGGGCGCAGGCGGTGCCGGGACGGGCACCGTGGCCGACGACGGATCGCCCTGGGCCCAGGTCGGAGCCGCGGCGGCGGGCGGCGCGGCCGCTTCTCCCCAGCCGGGCGCGGTGGCGGATTGCGGTGCCTGAGCCTGAGCGGGGGGCTGCTGCCCCCACCCCGAAGCGGGGCCGCTCGACCCGGACGGTTGTGTCGCCTGCGCTGCCCAGCTGGAGAACTTGCTGCCGAGGCCGCCAAGCTGCTTGCCGATGTCCGAGACCGTCTCGCTCACGGTCGGGACCGGTGCGGCGGGCTGGGGCTGGCCCCAGAGGGCACCGTTGGACCCCGAGGCGGGCGGGGCCGTTGGGACTGATGGCGCTGGAGCGGCGGGCGGCTGTCCCCATCCCTGAACCGTCCCGGGAAGGCTCGCGGGAGGCGCCGCAGGGACGGGCGCGGCCACGGGCTGTCCCCAGCCGGGCAGGCCGTGCGTCGGAGGCGGCAAGGCCTGGGCCGTTGCCTGCTGCGCGGCCTGTGCCGCTGCGAGGGCCGCATTGACGGGGTTCCCGCACCGCGGGCACGCGACCCAGGTCGGGTCGTCGATCTGCGCTGAGCAGTTCGGGCAGCGGCCGGGCGGGAACGGGTCCTGCGCGCCGCACGACGGGCAGGCGACGACGTCGCGCTCGATGAACGTCCCGCAGTGCGGACAGGGGTGCTTGAACGTCGGCATCGAGATGTGCTCCCTCAGCCGGCCGAGGCGCCGGCGGCTTCGCTGACTTGAGCCTCCTGCGCGGCCCTCCCGGGCCACTCGTCCGAATCATCGCGCGAGTTCGCGTGCCATGTCACGAGGTCGCGCAGCGAGGCCTTCCACGAGGCAGCGTCGCGGTGGACGAGCCGCGCGACGAACGCCCACCGGGCGGCTGCGAGGGACGGCAGCGCGGCCAGCGCGAGACGGTATCGGAGGGCTGCTGGGGCCGCCAGCTGTTCGGCGGGCAGGGCGATCGGCTCGCGGAGGAACCTCGCGTCGATGAGCGCCTCCGAGATCCCGAACGGCGCGTCCGGGACCAGCCCGGTCACGATGGCGGAGGCGTCGGCCGCCGTCCCGTCACGCAGGGCGGACCAACGTGTCCGCGTGCTCGGTCGCCACCGGTCCCAGGCGCACGAACCGGAGCGCGGGCCCGCCGTCGGCGGAGGGCGGCAGGCTCGGCCCGGCCCCGCCGACCGACACGCCGCCGACGCTGGGCTCGGCCACGACCGAGCCGATGTCCGCCCGTCGCACGCGCCGCCACGGCAGCCGTTCATCGACGGGAGCGAGGACGACGCCGCGGTCGTGGTAGACCAGCTGGGCCACACCGGCCTCCGCGCCAGCGGCGTACTCGACGAGGTCGATCTCGGCGCTCGGGTCCAGCCGGACGAGCCCGTCCTCGAGGCGCTGGCGCAGTCGGCCGTCGCGGAGCAGCCGGACCAGCAGCCCGGCCATCGTCCCGAATCGCTCGAACTGCCAGCGCTCGGCGCCGGACCCGGCCCCGAGGTCCACGGCAACGAGCCCGCCCTCAGCCCTGATCGACGCCACGTCGCGGTAGCCCGCCGACCACGCCGGCCCGCCACCCGACTGCACCGTGAGCCCCGCCTCGTCGAGGATCACCTGAGCCTCGGCCGGAGCCTCGCCTGGCCGGTGGGCGACGCCGTGGAGTCGGACGGGCAGCTGGCTGGTCATTGCCGCACCTCCCCTGCGGACGGGCGTGGCGCCGCGCACGGCATCCGGTCATCGTACGGGCGGCACCATTCGACTGGGCCGGCGTCGGGTGGCCGGACCATCCCAGCCGCAGGCAAGGTTGCCCGACGCCGGAGGGCGAGTTCGGCTGCGGGCATGCGACCCTAGGAGTTGACCCGATGCATGGAGCCGCGAATGTCCGACCTCGCCCCCGAGTTGCTCAACTGGTTCGACGACCACCTGTGCCCAGATGGCGCCTTCCGGGTCCGCGACGAGCGAGCCTGGACGCGCTGGCCGTACCGGTACCGTCAGCGGATCGAGGTGGGCCTGCCGCGGTTGGATCGCGACGCGATGGCGACGCGGGTGGTGGCGACCACGCCGCTCGTCACCGGGATCCGCGATCCGGACGCCGCCCTGGAGCTGGCCGTCGGGTCGAATCGAGTCGCCAGCCTGAGCGCTGTGGTGGTGGACGAGGCCGCCGGCACCGTCGGCCTCGCCTGCGCCGCGTCGATCCGGCCGCTCAACAGGTCGTGGCTCGTCGAGGTGCTGGGCGAGGTCCTCAAGCTCCAGGTGGCCGTCCCCGAGATGGGTGATCCCGTGGAGCTGGCCGAGGGGTTCGGCGGGGCACCGGACCTCGCGCCCCACCCGATGAGCGGGGCCCGAACCGAGCCGCAGGCCGGGATGGCGGTCGTGGAGGCCTACCAGGAGGCGGGCCTGGAGCACGGGCGCATCGTCCGCGGGGTGTACGCCGCCGTCGTGGGCGACCTGCACGGCATGGGCATCCCGTCGGCCGCGGACGGCACGACACTGACGATCGGCGCCGACACGTTCAACTTGGGCGGTCCGGCGATGATCACGCTCGAGAACGCCACGCACCCGGGGTTCGGCAACGGCCTGCTCGTGGTCCTGCGGGCCGGCGGCGCGCCCGCTTCGGTAGACCCAGCACGGACCGCGAACGAGCTGAACCGCCGCGAGCTCTGGGACCGCATCGACGGCCAGACGTTCGGCGCGTGGGCCTATGACGACGCCGGGCTCGGCCACATCGTCTTCTACCCGAACCGGCTGATCCCCGGGGGCGAGGCGGACCGACGGGCGAGGCTGATCAACAGCGTGCTCGACGAGGCGCGCCGCCTGGCGTGGCTCGACCAGGTCTGGGCCGAGGTCGTGGCGCCGTCCGCCGGTTCATGACCCGCGGCTTGCGCTCCCCCCGGTAGCCTCGGCGCATGTCCGGCATTCGCGCCTCGACCCTGCTCGTCGTCGTGTCCGGGGTGCTCTTCGGCACGGCGGGGACCGCGCAGGCGCTCGGCCCGGCGACCGCGCCGCCGGTGGTCGTGGGGATCCTGCGCATCCAGATGGGAGCGCTCGCGCTGCTGGTCGCGATGCCGCTGCTGGGCGCCCCGCGCCGTGGGCTGCCGGTCCTCTGGCGACGGCCCCAGATCGTCGTGACCGCAGTGGCGGCAGCGCTGTACCAGCCCTGCTTCTTCGGCGCCGTGAGCAGCGTTGGCGTCGCGCTCGGGACGCTGGTCGCGGTGGGCTCGGAGCCGGTCTTCGCGGGGCTTCTGGGCTGGGCCGCGCTGCGCCACCGGCCGACGCTGGGCTGGCTCGCCGCGACCGCGATCGCCGTGGCCGGCCTGGTCCTGCGATCTGCCGGGCGGCTGGAGGGCGGCGACCCGGTCGGCCTGCTCCTCGCGCTCGGTGCCGGGCTGTGCAGCGCCTGCTATACGGTGGCCGCGAAGCACCAGCTCGACCGCGGCGCCACGGCGATCGAGGTGCCGACCGCCAGTTTCGTCCTGGGTGGGCTCCTGCTGCTGCCGCTGCTCCTGGGCCAGCCGCTGGCCTGGGTGGCATCGCCGGGTGGGATCGCGGTGGTGGTCTATCTCGGGGTCGCCACGATGGCCGTCGCGAACGTGGTGCTCGCCCGGGGGATCCACGGCCTGCCGCCGGGGCCGGCGGCGACGCTGATGCTCACCGATCCCGTCGTCGCCACGCTGCTGGGGGTCCTGGTCCTGGGCGAGGCGGTCACGCCACTGGCGGCGCTCGGCGTCGCCCTGGTGCTGGCGGGCCTGCTCCTGCAGGGCGTGGTGGTGGCGCGCTCCACCCCGGGCGACCTCGAGCCAGCGCCTGTTCTCTGAACGTGGTCGAATAGGGACGAACCCGAAGCTTGGAGGCGTGATGATGATCGTGTGCGTGCCCGTGACCCCCGGCGGCCAGGTGGACTCGAGCTGGGGACGCGCACCGCGCGTGGCCGTCGCGAAGGTCGAGGACGGGCGGATCACCGCCTGGGACGAGCACGACGTGGCGTGGGACGTGCTTCACGACGTGGGGACCGATGGCGGCCACCACGCCCGCGTCGCCACGTTCCTCAAGGACAACGGTGTCGAGGTGGTCGTCGCGGGGCACATGGGCCCGCCGATGGTCCAGATGCTCGCCAAGATGCGGATCCTCGCCCGCATGGGCGCCGGCGGCGACGCCCGCTCGGCCGTAGCGGCCGCTGGGCGCCTGGACGGGTAACGGGGGCCCAACCGGGGCTGGGCCGGCCGCCCGCCTCGACGACTGGGCACGGCGCGACCGCGCACGGCGCGGCGCGACCGCGCACGGCGCGGCCGTGCACCACACATCCGACTTGGCACGCCCCGTCTCCAGACGCCGGGTCGGCGGTGACCTCGTCTGCTCAGGGCGGGCACACGGCCCGCGGGCCTATCGCTGGAGGTCGGCCGGGGTGCTGAACGAGCGCAGCGCGGCCATGTAGTTGGCCCGCTCGAACAGGCTCGGGTCGGCCACCTTGGCGGCCGACGCGGAGCCGCGGAGCTGGTCCACAGACTCGTACTCGTGCTCCTCCATCCATGCGGCGAGGCCGTCGGTGAGCGCCTTCACGCGCCCGACGCCGTGCTGCAGGACCGCGGACGCGGTCATCGCCACGTCGGCGCCGACGAGCAGCGCCTTGGCGGCGTCCACCGAGGTGTGGATCCCCGACGTGGCCGCCAGCCCGACGGCCGCGCCGAGTTGGGGCCGCAGGATCGCGATCCAGCGCATCGGCAGGCGGAGCTCGAGGGAGGTGGACAGCGCGACCTTGTTGACGATGTCGAGCGACTCGAGGTCGAGGTCCGGCTGGTAGAACCGGTTGAACAGGACGAGCCCGTTGGCACCGGCGTCGACCGCGCGCGCCGCGAAGTTCGCAAGCGCTGAGTAGTACGGGCTCAGCTTCACGGCCAGCGGGATGGTCACGGCGGCGTGGACCGCGGCGATGAGCTCCAGGTCGCGGGCCTCGCGGTCGGCGCCGGTCATCGACGGGTCGGCGACCACGTGGTACAGGTTCAGCTCCAGTGCGTCGGCACCCGAATCCTGCATGAGCCGCGCGTAGCGGACCCAGCCGCCGGGCGTGGAGGCGTTGAGGCTGGCGACCACGGGGATCGCCACGCCGCGCTTCGTCTTCTCGAGGCGTGCGAGGTAGCGGTCGCCGGTGCCTTTGTACCCCTCGATCTGCGGGAAGTAGGACAGGGCCTCGCCGAACTGCTCGTCGCCCTGCTCGAGGGAGCGGTTGAGCTCGAGCTCCTCGTTGAGGATCTCCTCCTCGAACAGGGACGGCAGGACCACGGCGCCAGCCCCCGCCTCCTCGAGGCGCTTCACGACCGCGGGGTCGCCGGTCCACGGCGTGGACGACGCGACGATGGGGCTCCGCAGGTCTAGCCCCAGATAGCGGGTGCGCAGGTCCGCGCTCACGCCTCGTCTCCCTTCGCGCTGGCGCTCGCCTCGATGGGCTCCCCGTCTCTCGCGTGCAGGTGCGGGACGTTGCGGTGGATGCCCGCCAGCTGCTCGTAGTAGCGCCACTTCTCGTCGGCGTCGGCCTGCATGAGCTCGGCGAGCTCGGCGGCCTTGTCGGGGTTCGTCCGCTCGAGGATCGCGAACCGGGTCTCGCTCGAGACGAAGTCCCGGATCGGGATGGACGGCTTGCCCGAGTCAAGCTTGAACGGCACGCCGTCGTCGTCGGTGACCACCGGCGAGTAGCGGTACAGCGGCCAGTAGCCGGACTTCACCGCGTCCTTCTGGTGGCTCATCGACTTGCTCATGTCGATGCCGTGAGCGATGCACGTGGAGTAGGCGATGATCAGGCTGGTCCCGGGCCAGGCGTCCGCCTCGAGCAGCGCCTTGATCGTCTGGGCGTCGTTGGCGCCCATGGAGATCTGGGCCACGAACACGTTGCCGTAGCTTCGCGCGATCGCGCCCAGGTCCTTCTTGCCGGTGCCCTTGCCGGCGGCGGCGAACTTGGCCACCGCGCCGCGCGGCGTGGACTTGCTGGCCTGGCCGCCGGTGTTCGAGTAGACCTCGGTGTCGAGGACCAGGATGTTGACGTTGCGCCCCGACGACAGGACTTGGTCCAGCCCGCCGAAGCCGATGTCGTAGGCCCACCCGTCGCCGCCGACGATCCACACGCCCTTGCGGACGAGGTCGCCGGACAGCGAGGTGAGGGCGCGGGCGTCGTCCGAGTCGAGCGTGGCGAGGACGGCGCGGAGCTGCTCCACGCGACCGCGCTGGGCCTCGATGCCAGCCTCAGTGGCCTGGTCGGCGGTCACGATGTCCCTAGCGAGGGCTTCGCCGATCTGGGGGGCCAGCCGCGCGACGAGGGCTCCGGCCTGTTCGTGCTGCTTGTCGAGCGCGAGCCGCATGCCGAGGCCGAACTCGGCGTTGTCCTCGAACAGGCTGTTGGACCACGCCGGGCCCTCGCCCGCGGCGTTGGTCGCCCACGGCGTGGTGGGCAGGTTGGCGCCGTAGATCGAGGAGCAGCCGGTGGCGTTGGCCACCACCATTCGGTCGCCGAACAGCTGGGTGACGAGCCGCAGGTACGGCGTCTCGCCGCAGCCCGCGCAGGCGCCCGAGAACTCGAACAGCGGCTCGAGGCGCGCCGCGCCCTTGACCGTGTCCACGGCAATCGCGTCCCGGGCGAGCGGCTCGACGGCGAGGAACTTGTCCCACCGCTCGCGCTCGAGGTCGCGGTTGTCGAGGTAGTTGGCCATGTTGATGGACTTGTGCCCGATGTCGGTCTTGCTCTTGGCGGGGCAGACGTCCACGCACACGCCGCAGCCGGTGCAGTCGTCCGGCGCCACCTGGATGGTGATCAGGTGGTTCGGCAGGTCGCGGCTCTTGAACTCCTTGTTGGGGAGGCCCTCCACGGCCTGGCCCTCGGGGTAGACCTTCATCCGGATCGACGCGTGCGGGCAGACCATGGCGCACTTGCCGCAGTCGATGCAGATCGACGCGTCCCAGACCGGGATCGACGGGGCGATCGCCCGCTTCTCGAACCGCGTGGTCGCGGTGGGGAACGTTCCGTCCACGGGCATGGCGCTGACCGGGATCAGGTCGCCGTCGCCCGCGATGAGCCGGGCGGTGACGTCACGGACGAACTCGGGCGCCGTGGCCGGGATGAGCGACGCGAGCGCCGACTCCTCCCTGACGGGGCCCGGCCTGACGTGGGTCATCCGCGCCAGCGACGCGTCGATGGCTGCGTAGTTGCGCTGGACGACGGCCTCGCCGCGCTTCGCGTAGGTCTTCTTGACCGAGTCCTTGATGCGGGCGATGGCCTCGTCGGCCGGGAGGACGCCCGACAGGGAGAAGAAGCAGGGCTGCATGACGGTGTTGATCCGGTTGCCCATGCCGACCTCGGTCGCGACGGCGAACGCGTCGATGACCCAGAGGTCGATGCCCTTGTCCACGATGGCCCGCTGGACGGCGGCAGGGAGCTGGCCCCACACCTCGTCGGGGCCGTACGGCGCGTTGAGCAGCAGCGTGGCGCCCGGCTTCGCGAGCTCGAGGACGCGCTTGTTGCCGATCAGGCTGAACTGGTGGCAGGCGACGAAGTCCGCCGCCTCGACCAGATAGGTGCTCTTGATGGGCCGCGGCCCGAAGCGCAGGTGCGAGGTGGTGATCGAGCCCGACTTCTTGGAGTCGTACTCGAAGTAGCCCTGCGCGAACAGGTCCGTGCCCTCGCCGATGATCTTGACCGAGCTCTTGTTCGCCCCGACGGTGCCGTCCGAGCCGAGGCCGAAGAACAGGGCTTGGACCTCGCCGGCGGGCCGCTGATGGCTGAACTCGCGGTCGATGGGGAGCGAGAGGTGCGTGACGTCGTCGTAGATGCCCAGCGTGAAGTGACGCTTCGGCTTCGACTTGGCCAGCTCGTCGTAGGCGGGCTTGACCATCGAGGGGGTCATCTCCTTGGACGCGAGGCCGTAGCGCCCGCCGATCACGCGCGGCATCGCCGCGAACGGAGCGGCATCGCTGTCCATCGCCTCGGTGAGGGCGGTCACGACCTCGAGGTATAGCGGCTCGCCGACCGCGCCCGGCTCCTTGGTCCGGTCGAGAACGGCGATCGACCGGACAGACTCGGGCAGCGCCGCGATGAACTCGGCGGTGGGGAACGGGTTGAACAGCCGGACGACCAGCATGCCGACCTTCTCGCCGCGGGTCGCCAGGGCGGTCACCGTCTCCTCGACGGCGCCCGCGGCGGAGCCCATGACCACGATCACGCGCTCCGCATCGGCGGCGCCGAGGTAGTCCACGAGGTGGTACTGGCGGCCGCTGCGGGCGGCAAGCTCGTCGAACACGGTCTGGACGATGCCCGGCACGGCGTCGTGGTACAGGTTGGCGGCCTCGCGCGCCTGGAAGTAGACGTCCGGGTTCTGGGCCGTGCCGCGGACCACCGGCGCCTCGGGCGAGAGCTGCCGGCCACGGTGGGCCAGGACGTCCTCCTCGCGGACCAGCGCGCGCAGGTCGTCCTTGGACAGGATCGCGATCTTGTTGATCTCGTGGCTGGTGCGGAAGCCGTCGAAGAAGTGCAGGAACGGCACCCGGGAGCGCAGCGTGGCCGCATGGGCGACGAGCGCGAAGTCGTGGGCCTCCTGGACGGACCCCGAGGACAGCATGGCGAAGCCCGTGGCGCGGGCGTGCATGACGTCGCTGTGGTCGCCGAAGATCGACAGCGCGTGGGTGGCCAGCGCGCGGGCGGCCACGTGGATGACCGCCGGCGTGAGCTCGCCCGCGATCTTGAACATGTTCGGGATCATCAGCAGGAGGCCCTGCGACGCGGTGAACGTCGTCGCGAGGGCGCCCTTCTGGAGCGCGCCGTGCATTGCGCCCGCGGCGCCGCCCTCGGACTGCATCTCCACGACATCGGGCACCTGGCCCCAGAGGTTGGGCTTGCCGGCCGCCGCCCAGTCGTCGCAGTGCTCGGCCATCTGCGAGGCAGGGGTGATGGGGTAGATGGAGATGACCTCGGACAGCGAGTACGCGACGCGGGCCGCTGCCTCGTTGCCGTCGAGGGTCTCCCAGTGCTGGTCCATGAATCGCTGCTTCCTTTCGGGCGGCGCCTGCCACCCGGGCTGGTGGCGGTGGATTGGGAACGCGGGCGCGCACGGAAGTGGCCCTCCCGGCGCACGCAGAGAATTGTGCGCCTCCCTGCGGGGTAGCAGGCGTCCGGATGGACCCCACATCGCGGACCGCACGTCGCCGGATGCGGGCCGATCGGGCTGGACAAGGGTCCGATCGGCCCGGTCTCGGGC